>DAIOGL010000164.1:0-4705 GCA_036745235.1 Sulfuritalea sp. | reverse complement strand
TAGGCTACGCCCAGCGCCGCCACCCCGGCGTTCCTCGCCATCAGCAGGTCGTGGGTTGTGTCGCCGATCATCAGCGTTGCATCCGGCTCCACGCCGAACTCCGCCATCAGTTCCTCGAGCATCTGCGGATGTGGCTTGGAATGGCATTCGTCGGCACAGCGCGAGCCGTGAAAGCGCGAGCCCAGCCCGCTGACCTCGAAGGCACGGTCCAGCCCCTTGCGCGTCTTGCCGGTCGCCACGGCCAGAAAATGGCCGGCCGCCGCGAGTTCGTCGATCAGTGCTTCGGCGCCATCGAACAGCAGCAAATCCTGGTCGCGCGACATGTAGTGATGACGATAGCGCAGTGCGACGTCCTGATAGCGTTCCTCGGGCAGGTCCGGCAAGGCGTGGCGCAAGGCATCGATCAGGCCGAGGCCGATGATGTGGTGCGCCCGCTCGTCGGATGGCTCCGGAATCCCCAGATCGCGCGCTGCCGCCTTGATGCTGGCGACGATGGCACCGGTCGAATCCATCAGCGTACCGTCCCAGTCGAAGACGATCAGTTCAAAACGTTTGCCCATAGTCCCTGTTTTAGTTTCGGCCGCTTCGCTTAACGTCGATAAGGCCGACGTTAGCCTGCACTGAAACTCCTGTTTTCGTTTCTGTCGAGCTTGTCGGTAAAGCTGCGCAATTCCGCCGGCAGCGGCGATTCGAGGGCTACAGGCACCCCCGACAGCGGATGCGGGAGCGCGAGTTTCGCCGCATGCAGGAACATGCGGCCGAGCCCCGCCTTCTGCAAGGCCTTGTTGAGGGGAAAATCGCCATACTTGTCGTCGCCGGCGATCGGAAAGCCCAAATGGGCGAGGTGCACGCGAATCTGGTGGGTCCGCCCGGTCTTCAGCTCCACCTCGACCAGGCTGAAGTTCTCCCAGCGTGCCACCAGCCGCACGATCGAATGCGAGGCCTTGCCCTCGGGATTGACGCTGACCCGCCGCTCGCCCTCCGCCGTCAGGTACTTGTGCAAGGGCAGGCGCACATGCTGCAGTTCGTTGCGCCAGCGGCCCTTGACCAGGGCGAGGTAGCGCTTGGCGATGGCGCCGTCGCGGAACATGTCGTGCAACTTGGTCAGCGCCACGCGCTTCTTTGCCACCACCAGCAGCCCCGAGGTATCCCGGTCGAGCCGATGGGCCAGTTCGAGCAGCTTCGCCTGCGGCCGCGCCCGGCGCAACTGCTCGATCACCCCGAAGGACACGCCGCTGCCGCCGTGAACCGCCACGCCCGCCGGCTTGTCGATCACGATGAACGCCTCGTCTTCGAAGGCAATTTCAAAATCCCTTGCCGGAACAGCCGCTTGCGACGACTTCTCGGCGGTCCGCATGGGCGGCACGCGCACCCGGTCGCCGACCTGGAGGCGATATTCGGCCGGCACCCGGCCCTTGTTCACCCGCACCTCGCCGCTGCGCACGACGCGATAGATGTGACTCTTCGGCACGCCCTTGGCGATGCGCAGCAGGAAGTTGTCGAGGCGCTGTCCCTCGGACTCCTCGCCGACCTCAAGCCATGTAACCGAATCTTTGCTTAAGTCCTTCATTTGCAATATACTGATCGCTTGGTTAGCCGTCCCGTGACGGTGTGCCCGGCGGCCCGAAGTGGCGTCGGTGGCACGGTTCCCGGGGTGTTGTTGCCGTCCTTGCAGCGTCGCTTGTCAGCGATCGAATGCACCGAGGCGACAAGGGCGCGAAAGCAGCAGAAGACGACCGCCGGAATTCACAACTCCGACCGGTAACGCGACCAGCCGACCACAGGGTGTTTCGCTCGCCCGAAAGAGCGATACTACTTGATTGCGCGCACTACACGCACAGAATTGGGCACAGATTGCCGGACGCTGACCTGAGTCAGCGGCCGCCTTACCGAAGACAAGTCATCAACCCGTTTGCCACGTTAAACCACAGGCACCATGAACCCGCCGAACCAACTGCAAACCCGAGGCACACCGCCCGCGTCCTGACGCCCGCAGTGTGCGACTTGTCGTGCCCGCCTGGCTTGATTGCGCGCGGGAGCACACATGAAACGCATGCTTTTCAATGCGACGCAGGCTGAGGAACTCCGCGTCGCGATAGTTGATGGTCAGAAACTGATTGACCTCGACATCGAATCAGCCAACAAGGAACAGCGCAAGAGCAACATCTACAAGGCAGTCATCACCCGCATCGAGCCCAGCCTCGAAGCCGCCTTCGTGGACTATGGCGCCGAGCGTCACGGTTTCCTGCCGTTCAAGGAAATCTCACGCACCTATTTCAAGCCCGGCGTCGACGCCGGCAAGGCGCGCATCCAGGATGTCCTCAGCAACGGACAGGAACTCATCGTCCAGGTCGAGAAGGACGAGCGCGGCAACAAGGGCGCGGCCCTGACCACCTATGTTTCGCTGGCCGGCCGCTATCTCGTGCTGATGCCCAACAATCCGCGCGGCGGCGGCGTTTCGCGCCGTGTCGAAGGCGAGGACCGCCAGGAACTGCGCGAGATCATGGACCAGTTGATCGTTCCCGCCGGCACCAGCCTGATCGCCCGCACCGCAGGCATCGGCCGTTCGCTGGAAGAACTGCAGTGGGACCTGAATTACCTGCTGCAATTGTGGACCGCCATCGACGGCGCCGCGAAGGCGCAGAGCGGCGCCTTCCTGATCTACCAGGAATCCAGTCTCGTCATTCGTGCCATCCGCGACTACTTCCATTCGGAAATCGGCGAGATCCTGATCGATACCGACGACATCTTCGAACAGGCGCAGCAATTCATGGCGCATGTGATGCCGGGCACGGTCAATCGCGTCAAGCGCTACCACGACGACGTGCCGCTGTTTTCGCGCTTCCAGATCGAGCACCAGATCGAATCGGCCTACTCGCGCCAGGTCACGCTGCCTTCCGGCGGCGCCATCGTCATCGACCATACCGAAGCGCTGGTCTCGGTCGACGTCAACTCGGGCCGCGCCACCAAGGGCAGCGACATCGAGGAAACGGCACTGCGCACCAATTGCGAAGCCGCCGACGAAATCGCCCGCCAGCTGCGCCTGCGCGACCTCGGCGGCCTGATCGTGATCGACTTCATCGACATGGAATCCTCCAAGAACCAGCGTGAAGTCGAGAATCGCCTGCGCGACGCATTGCATTTCGACCGCGCCCGGGTCCAGACCGGCAAGATCAGCCGCTTCGGCCTGCTCGAGCTCTCGCGCCAGCGCCTGCGCCCGGCGCTCGCCGAGACCAGCTACATCACCTGTCCGCGCTGCACCGGCACCGGCCACATCCGCAGCACCGAATCCGCTGCCCTGCACATCCTGCGCATTCTCGAAGAGGAAGCCATGAAGGAAAACACCGGCGCGCTGCACTGCCAGGTGCCGGTGGATGTCGCCACCTTCCTGCTCAACGAAAAGCGCGTCGACATCTCCCGCATCGAAATGCGCCATCGCGTCAACCTCGTGATCGTGCCAAATCGCCACCTGGAAACGCCGGCGCACGAAATCATCCGCCTGCGCCATGACCAGCTCAACGCCGAGGGCATCGCGCTGGCCAGCTACCAGATGGCCGAAAAACCCGTCGAGGAAGCCTACCAGCCGCCCTCCGCGCAAAACGAAGCGAAGCCGGTACGGATCGAAGCCGCCGTCAAGGGCATCACGCCCGACCAGCCGGCGCCGATCGTCGAGCCGAAGGCCGCCCCGGTCCCGGCCCAGCCCGCCGCAGCACCCAAGCGCGGATTCTTCTCCAGCATCGCCGCCTTCTTCATGGGCGAACCGCAGGCAGCAGCGCCTGCCCCCAGCGAAGCAAAGACCGACAAGCCGCCGCGCCGCGAGGGCGGTCGCGATCGCAACCGCGAGGGCGGACGTGAAGGCGGGCGCGGCGGACGCGATCGCAGCGGTCGCCGCGAAGGCAGCGAACGCAAGGAAAGAGGCGAGCAGGCACCACGCCCGCAGGGCAAGCGCGACGAAACCCAGGCCGAAGGCGGCAGCCGTCGCCCGCGCGATGGTCGCAACGAACCGCGCGAGCCCAGGGAAGCAAAGGAAGCTCGCGAACCGAGGGAGGTTCGCGAGCCGCGTGAACCGCGTCCGCCGCGCGAGCCGAAGGAAGCCCGTGAGCCCAGAGAGCCGAGAGAACCTCGTCCGCCCCGCGGCGACGCAAACGCCGCACAAGGCGCCGTGTCACCAGCGCCGACTCTTGCCGGCGAAGGCGGTCAAGGCTCAGGTCAGGAAGGCGAAGCCCGCAGCGGGCGCAGAAGTCGCGGCCGCGGTCGCGGACGTGGCGGTCGCAGCGAAGAAGGCAGTGCCGTTACTGCAGGCGAAGCCGCGGCAGTTCAAGCCGTCGAGGCCGTTCCCGTCGCCGGGGAGGCGATTGCCGCAACTGCAGTGCAGGAGACAGTCGCCCAACCGGTAGCGGCTCCCGTGGCTGAAGCACGCCCCGCGCTCGTGGCGCCGCAGGAACCCATCGCTGCGCCGATTCCCGAAGCCGCCGCCGAAGCTGCAGCGCCAACCGCGCCTGCAATCGAAACGCCGGCACCGGTGGCCGCCGCCCCGGTGGCGGAACCCGCACCGGTCATCGTGCCGACTCCCGCAGCGGCAGAACCCGCACCGCTGCCTGTCGCCGAAGCTGCGCCCGCCCCGAAGCCGGCCGCCGAACCGATCATCGTCCCGCCGGCACCGCAGCCTGCCGCGGTCGATGTCAAGGAATCGCTGCAGCAAGTC
>DAIOGL010000163.1:4150-6147 GCA_036745235.1 Sulfuritalea sp. | reverse complement strand
ATGTCGAGCACGCGCACTTCGTCACCGTACTTCTCGCCGAACAGCATCATGGCGCCGGTCTTCTGCGCCTCGTCGATCGGCATCACGCGCGAGCGCGTCGCGGCGTTGGCGATGATTTCGTCATTGACGATGCGCTCGATGCGCACGATCTCGTCGGCCGTCACCGGCTGGGTGTGGGCGAAGTCGAAGCGCGTCTTGTCGGGATCGACCTGCGAGCCCTTCTGCTGCACGTGGGGACCGAGCACTTCGCGCAGCGCCTTGTGCATCAGGTGCGTCGCGGAGTGGTGACGCACGGTGCGGGCGCGGGCGAGTGTGTCGACCTTCGCCGTCACGCCATTGCCGACTGTCAGCTTGCCGGTGCGCACCACGCCGTGATGGCCGAAGACGCTGGCCTGGATCTTCTGCGTGTCTTCCACGGCGAAGATGCCGTGCGTCGAGCGCAGCTCGCCGACGTCGCCGACCTGGCCGCCGGACTCGGCATAGAAGGGCGTGTCGTCGAGCACGACGACGCCGAGATCGCCTTCGACCAGTTCATTGACCGCCGTGCCGTCCTTGTACAGGGCGAGGATGTTGCCGCGGGCTTCGAGCGTCTCGTAGCCGTGGAAGGTCGTTGCCGGTCCGGCATAGTCGAGGTTGGCCGCCATCTTGAACTTGCCGGCGGCGCGCGCCTGTTCCTTCTGCCGCGTCATCGCGGCATCGAAGGCGGCGCTGTCCACGCTCATCTGCCGCTCGCGGCAGATGTCGGCCGTCAGGTCCAGGGGGAAGCCGTAGGTGTCGTGCAGCTTGAATGCGGTCTCGCCATTGAAAACGCTGACGCCGGTTTTCTCCATCAGTTCGAGTTCGGACTCGAGAATCGCCATGCCGTGCTCGATGGTGGCGAAGAAGCGGTCCTCTTCCTGCTTGAGCACTTCCATGACGCGCGTCTTGCCGCTGACGAGCTCGGGAAAGGCCGCACCCATTTCGGCCACCAGGTCGGGCACCATCCTGTGGAAGAAGGCGCTGCGCGCGCCGAGCTTCCAGCCGTGGCGGATGGCGCGGCGGATGATGCGGCGCAGGACGTAGCCGCGGCCCTCGTTGCCGGGGATCACGCCGTCGGCGATGAGGAAGGAGCAGGCGCGGATATGGTCGGCCAGTACGCGCAGGCTCGGGCTGTCCATGTCGGCGTCCGAGGTTTCTCGCGCCGCGGCGGCGATCAGCGCCTGGAATAAATCGATTTCGTAATTGGCATGCACATGCTGCAGCACCGCCGAAATGCGCTCGAGGCCCATGCCGGTATCCACCGAGGGCTTGGGCAGGGGATGCATGACGCCGGCCTCGTCGCGGTTGAACTGCATGAAGACGTTGTTCCAGATCTCTATGTAGCGGTCGCCGTCCTGATCCTCGCTGCCCGGCGGACCGCCCCAGATGTGCTCGCCGTGGTCGTAGAAGATTTCGGTGCAGGGGCCGCAGGGTCCCGTCTCGCCCATCATCCAGAAGTTGTCCGAAGCGTAGCGCGCACCCTTGTTGTCGCCGATGCGGATCACGCGCTCCGGAGGCACGCCGATTTCCCTGGTCCAGATGTCGTAGGCCTCGTCATCCTCGGCATAGACCGTGACCCAGAGCTTGTCCTGCGGCAGCCTGAAGACATCGGTCAGCAGTTCCCATGCGTACTTGATCGCATCGCGCTTGAAATAATCGCCGAAGCTGAAATTGCCCAGCATCTCGAAGAAGGTGTGATGCCGCGCCGTATAGCCGACGTTTTCCAGATCGTTGTGCTTGCCGCCGGCACGCACGCATTTCTGCGAACTCGCGGCGCGCGTGTAGCTGCGCTTGTCGAAGCCGAGGAACACGTCCTTGAACTGGTTCATCCCCGCATTGGTGAACAACAGGGTCGGGTCCTCGTGCGGCACCAGTGAACTGGAAGCCACCACATGGTGACCTTTCGACGCGAAGAAATCGAGGAACTTCTGGCGGATTTCGGAGCTTTTCATGGCGGAGAGCGCAGGCAGAGACGCAAA
>DAIOGL010000163.1:0-4050 GCA_036745235.1 Sulfuritalea sp. | reverse complement strand
CGTGCCCGTTCCTTCGGCGTCACCTTGCCGTCGGCCTTGGCCTTGTCTTCCATCTTCTGGATGCGCTGCTGGTTCTTTTCCAGGCGGGTGGCTTCCTTGGCGGTCAACTCGCCCGACTTGACGCCTTGATCGATGCGCTGTTGCTGGTTGGCCTGGCGCTGATCGACGGTGGGTGTATTGGTTTGCGCCAGGACCGGCAGGGCGAAGGCGGCAAGAACAGCGACCAGCAGACTGGATGTGCGTTTCATGTAGTGCTCCTCGTGTTTGGAATGGGACAGCCCCATGCGCAGAATAACGCCAGCGGCGCAGCGGCGCTGACAAGCGAAATGTAAGCAGCCGTTAGCCGCATTTACATTTCGGTTTCAGCCCAAAGGTCCGGCCGGTCGGTGAACACGGCACTGACGCCCATGGCAAACAGACGCTCTGCATCGTCGCGGCGATTGACCGTGTAACAGGCCAGCGGAAATCCCGCGGCACGCACCGCGGCCAGATTCGCGGCCGTGAGCTCACCTGCCGCGCAATGCAATGCGCAGGCCTCCACTTCGGCGACGCGCTCGCGCCAATCCGGGGCAATCGCCTGCACCAGAATGGCACGCGGCAGCTGAGCCGCTTCCCCGGCTGCGGCGCGCAGGGCGATCGACGAAAACGACGACAGCAGCAGCTTGCCGTGTGCCGCCGCGGCAAGGCGGGCCACGGCGCGCCCTGTCTCGGCCTCCTGCCCGGCAGACGGCTTGATTTCGACATTGGCCCACAAGCCAAGTGCAGCGCAGCGGCGCAAGGCCTCCTCAAGAGTCGGCACCGGCTCCACGGCGAAGGCCGGATGATGCCGGGTGCCGGCATCGAGTCGGGCGAGCTGTACGGAACTCGTGTCGGCCACCCGACCCCTCCCCGTAGTGGTGCGTTCCAGCGTCTCGTCGTGGATCAGCACCGGCACGCCGTCGGCGGCCAGCATGGCGTCGAACTCGACCCCCCGGCAGCCGAGACGCACCGCGATATGCAAGCCGGCCAGGGTGTTCTCCGGCGCCAATGCGCCGCCGCAGCGATGCGCGATGATGCGCGGATAGATCATTGCTTGCGGGACACGCCCACCGCCCTGGCCGGCGCCTTCGCGGACGGCGCCACCGGAGCGATAGCCTCATTGACCCGGCGCACGGTATTGTCGAGCGCCTCCTTCGCAGGGCGATCGGTGGTCCAGACGAAGGCCACTTCCTCGCCGAGGAATTCATGCAGATGATCGCGGATCGGCCCGTGCCTGGCCCGCGTACTGCCCTTGCGCGAAACCGACAGACGCTTTTGCGCGGCGTCCAGCAGATTCTGGGGAATGTCGCCGCGCAACGCCGCCAGTGCCGCCGGCGTCATCGGCAGGAAGCTCGTCGCCTGCACCCACTCCTTTTGCACCTCGGGGCGCAGCAGAAACGCCATGAAGCGCGCGGCCAGCTTGTACTCGTCCTTCTTGTGCCCCGCCAGCACCCACAAGCCGGCGCCATCGGGCAGGACGTCGGCCGGCCTGGGGCTGTAAACATCGTCGTAGTAGGGCAGGGCGCTGACGCCGACATCGATCCCGGCGCGCCTGGCTTCGGCATACAGCGACGATTCGCCGGTGAGCATGGCGCATTCGCCGCTGAGGAAGCGCCGGTTGCCTTCGCGGCCCGGCCCCGAGTAATGGAAGTAACGGCTCTTCTGCCAGCTGGCGAGCAGCGCCAGGTGCTTGACGTTGACCATCGAGTTGGCCAGAACCTTGTCCGTGGTCCCGACCCGCGCCACCATGGCCTCGCCGGCCTGCGTCGACACGTTCTCGGAGTGAATCCAGGCAAACCGCGTGGTAGTCAGGGGGCACTTGCCGCCGTGGTCGAGAATCTCGCCCGCTGTCTTCTGCAGTTCCCACCAGGTCTTCCCCGGCCGGTCCGGATCGACCCCCGCCTTGCGCAAGGCCGCACGGTTGACGAACAGGACCGGCAGGTTGAGCGCCATCGGCAGCGCCTGAATGCGTCCGCCGGCATCATCGACCGCATCGGCGACCTGCGGGTAGAGCTGCGCGGCGTCGAACTTCTGCCCGGCTTCGCGCATTACGTCGTGAAAGGGGCGAAAGCGCGGCCGCGTGCCGAAGAACTCCATGCTGTCGTCGGGATCGAGCAGGGCGAGGTGCGGCAGCAGGTGCTTGTTTTCGAGTCCGCGGGAATCCTGCAGCAGCACCCTGCCCTTGCCCTTCAGTTCGTCGTTGAAGCGCAGCACCAGCGTCGCCAGGGTGTCCAGTGCCTTGCCATCGAGATCATGGCGCAGGCTGATGTCCTGGGCGAAGGCTGAAAACGCCGCGCCGCACCCGAGCAAAGTCAAAAGAATTCTTTTCACGCTGCTACCTCTTCAGCAATTGGACGCTGAAGTTTATACGCGATCGTTCCCGCGGCAGAGAGATTGCGTCGGCATCTGTTCTCGACTAACCTATATCACGTCGTCAAGCATGGAGGAGAGGGCCAATCGAGCCCGCGGGACAAGCGCCATGAACAATGCACAACGAATCGCACTGATCGTTGCAGTCGCCAACCTGGTGCTGCTTTCAGCATTCCCGCCCTACGACTACGTATCCCTGCAGCACGGCAACATACCCACCTTCGACGGCTTCTACTTCGCCTTCGGCGTTCATCAGAATCGCATCCTGAACGCGGATTTTCTCGCCCTGGAGATCATCGTGGTGCTGATCAATGCCTGCATCGCCCTGCTCCTGCTGCGCACTCCGCCCCTGCGCGAGCCGCCGAAACAGCCGGGCGGCAATCGCCGGCAAAGAACCATCCTGGCGCTGGTGGCGGTCAACCTGGTGCTGGCCCTGCTGTTTCCGCCATTCGAGTTCTTCTCGGCGATCACCAAAGCCGCGCTGCCCACCTTCGAAGGCTTCTATTTCGTGTTCGGCGACAACTCCCAGCGACAAATGGTGACCCCGATCCTCTACATCGAAGTCGCCCTGATCCTCATCAACGGCGCCCTGCTCTGGCTCCTGTTCAGGGACAAGCCGGCAGGGGAAGCCTCGGCCGAGGAACTGAGGGATCTGGCGCAACGAATTCGCGCCGCACAGAAGAAATGACCCGCCGCAAGGACTGTCCGGCCGCCCTCATGTGATTGCGAGCTTGTCTTCGGCAGTTTCTTGGGTATAATCCCGCCCTCTCAAGCGCCCGTAGCTCATCTGGATAGAGTACTTGGCTACGAACCAAGGGGTAGGGAGTTCGAATCTCTCCGGGCGCACCAGTATCAAAAAAGGGTCTGCAGAAATGCAGGCCCTTTTGTTTTGATGGTTCTGCATTTCTGCAGGCCCTTTTCATTTGCGCCCTTGCTACCATGCGTGACCGCGGGCGGCCTCTGCCCGGACTGCTTCGAGGGTGCGCAATGAATACGATCGATTTCCTCGTCCGCAAGGATAGTCTCGCCGACACGGAACTGCGCGAGACGCCCGCGCCTCCGCTCGCCGAGGGGCAGGTCAGGCTTGCCGTGGAAAAGTTTGCGCTGACGGCCAACAACATCACCTATGCCGCGTTCGGCGAGGCCATGAACTACTGGGGCTTCTATCCGGCGGAGTCCGGCTGGGGCCGCATACCGGTCTGGGGCTTCGGCAGCGTGGTGGAGTCGCAGCACACCGACGTGGCGGTGGGCGAGAAGTTCTATGGCTACTACCCGATGTCATCGGGCGTCGTCTTGCAGGCCGTACGCCCGTCACCCGCGGGATTCTTCGACGGTGCCGAACACCGTGCCGCGCTGCATGCGGTCTATAACAATTACGCGCGCTGCAGCATGGACCCCTTCTACACCCCGCAAACCGAAGACGCCCAGGCGCTGCTGCGCCCGCTGTTCATGACCTCGTGGCTGATCGACGATTTCCTCGCCGACAATGATTTTTTTGGCGCCGGCAATGGCGGCATCATGTTGCTGTCGAGTGCCTCGAGCAAGACCGCCTACGGCACGGCATTCCAGCTCGCACAACGGCAAGGTATCGAGGTGGTCGGCCTGACCTCTGCCGCAAACCTGGAGTTCTGCCGCAGTCTCGGCTGCTATCACCGCGTCGTG
>DAIOGL010000162.1:4207-6180 GCA_036745235.1 Sulfuritalea sp. | reverse complement strand
GGCGAAACCCGGCGTCGATGCATCCCTGCGCGCGCCACAAGGCGCGCAGGGTGCGCGGCGTCATGCCCTTCAGCTCCGAGCGCTGCATTTGCAGCAGGAAGCATTCGAGGATGGCGCGCGGATGGCGCTGGAAGACGTCCTCGTCGCGCACGTCCAGCTGCTCGCGCACCATCTGGAAGTCGGCGTCGATGACGATCGGCGGGCCCGGCCGCGCCGGCAGCAGGCGGTCGGCCAGGATCTGCATGACCAGCGAATTGAGCTGGGTCACCAGCTTGGCATTCTTGTAGTAGCGCTGCATCAGCACTTCGGACGCGCGCTTGGTCTCGGTCGCCACGATGCCCATGGCGCCGGCGACCTTTTCCTGGTGATCGAACAGCAGCCTGTCCTCGCGGCGGCCGGCGACCAGGTGCAGCTCGATGCGCAGGTCGCGCAGCAGCGCGTCGGCGCCCTCGAACTGGCGCACTTCCGCTGTCGTGATCAAGCCTTCCCGTCCCAGCGCCTTCCAGTTGTCGCCGATGCCCGCCGCGCGCGCCGCCCACTGGATCACCTGCAGGTCGCGGCGGCCGCCGGGACTTTCCTTGCAGTTGGGTTCGAGGCTGTAGGGCGTGTCGTTGAATTTTGCGTAGCGCTCGGCCTGCTCCAGTTGCTTGGCCCTGAAGAAGGTGGCAGGGTCCAGCGCGCTCCGGAAGTCCTGCTCGAATTCGTCGTAGAGAGGGCGCGCGCCGGCCAGGTAGCGCGCCTCGAGCAGCGAGGTCTGCACCGTGATGTCGCGTTCGGCCTGCTCCAGGCACTGCTTGATGCTGCGCACGCTGTGGCCGATGTCGAGGCCGATGTCCCACAGCAGCCCGATCAGCCGCTCGAGCTGCGGCGCCGCGCTGGACTCATGGACCGCACTGTCGTCGTCCGGCAGCAGGATCAGCAGGTCGACGTCGGAGCCCGGGTAGAGTTTGCCGCGCCCGTAGCCGCCGACCGCCGCCAGGGCGAAGCCCGCGGGCATCGCCAGCGCCGCCCAGACTTCCTGCAGCACGCTATCCACCAGCGCAGCGCGTCCGCCGAGCAGGGCGGGGCCGTTCCTGCTTTCCCGCCAGGCAGCGGTCAGGGCCTGCTGCCCGGTGCCCAGGCGCTGCCGCGCGGCGGTCGCCAGATTGCGCAGGTCGCTCATGCGGTCGATGACGTGGACAGGCCCCGGGCCGTCACGCTCAGGGATGGATCCGGATGTGGGCCGGGCAGGGCGGGGCGCCTGCGGACATTGTCATCACCTCGACGCCGGTTTCGGTGACGCAGACGGTGTGCTCGAACTGCGCGGACAGGCTGCGGTCCTTGGTGACGATGGTCCAGCCGTCCGGCAGTTCCGAAATCGCCGCCTTGCCGGCGTTGATCATCGGCTCGATGGTGAACACCATGCCCGGCACCAGCAAGGGGCCGTCCGTCGCCTTGCCGTAGTGGAGCACCTGCGGTTCTTCATGGAAGTTGCGCCCGATGCCGTGGCCGCAGAATTCGCGCACTACCGAAAATCCCGCGCCCTCGGCATGCCGCTGGATCGCCGCGCCGACCGCGCCGAGATGCACGCCCGGCCTGACCTGCGCGATGCCGACCCACATGCATTCGTGCGTCATCGAGACAAGCCGCCTGGCGAGGATCGACACCTCGCCGACGCAGAAGGTGCGGCTGGTGTCGCCGTGCCAGCCGTCCTTGATGTTGGTGATGTCGAGGTTGACGATGTCGCCTTTCTTCAGCGGGCGGTCGTTGGGGACGCCGTGGCAGACCTGGTGGTTGACCGACGCGCAGATCGACTTCGGATAGGGCGTGTAGCCCGGCGGCGCATAGTCGAGCGGGGCGGGAATGCAGCCCTGGACATTGACCGTGTAGTCGTGGCAGAGGCGGTCGAGCTCCGCGGTGGTGACGCCCGGCTTGACGAAGGGTTCGATGTAGTCGAGGACTTCGCCCGCCAGGCGACAGACGACCCGCATCGC
>DAIOGL010000162.1:0-4107 GCA_036745235.1 Sulfuritalea sp. | reverse complement strand
GGCTGCCGGCGCGGTTTCACGCGTGTTCGTGTTCCTGTGGATTGCGGCGCAGCGGAAAATCCTCGCCAATGGCATCAGAAGAACAGGCGCTGCCCCTTCCGGAAATACTCCACGGAGTAGGCAAGCTGCCCCTGGGGGTATTCCTTGCTCGCCACCGATTTCCGCTCGACCTGGTAGGAGAGGTCTTCCGACAGGTGGCCGCAGAATGCCGCCATCCCTTCCATCAGCCGGCTGCCGGGGTAGGCGTTGAGCAGCAGCCGGTAGGGCGAGCAGGCTTCGCACATCCGCACCGAACCGACGATCGGCGAGCCGATGATGGTCAGGTCGCCGACAATCGGCGTCAGGTAGCAGGGGCCCGCATCGACGCCGATGGAGAGGCCTATCCCCTCGGGCTCGTTGCGCATGTTGGCGACGAAGGCCGGGTAGTAGTAGGTGCGGAAGTTGTCCATCACGGAACAGCAAAAATCGAGCACCGTGTCCATGTGGTCGGTAAATGGGTTCTCCACCAGCCAGTAGCAGATGAAACCATCGCCCGTGAACTTGTCGAACCAGCCGCCGTGGTAGTGCAGGACGGTGCGGAATTCGGCCACGAAATCATCGAGGATTTTGGCGTACTGGGGGATGTCGATCGATTCCTTGAGCACGCAGGACGAACGCCGGATGTCCACGGTGAGGACGATGGCTTCGATCGCCGAAACCTCGTTGATGGCTTTCCTGATCGTCGGAGAGACGTTGGTCCGCGTCGGATCGAAGCGATCGAGCGGCGCGTGGCTGCGAAACTGACGCTCGATGTCGCCGCCCTCGGGAGTGAGGCGATTCACGGCAGTAAGGCTCATGGATGGGGCGTCCTCAGGTTTGAGCGGCGGCGGGGGGCGAATCGCCCGGAACCGGCCGTCCTATGTCGATTGGCATAGTCTAGCTTGATTTTCGGCCGGCCAAGGCGCCCCGGTTGCGGAAAAGCCCGGGGCGGCTTGTGCCGGACCCCGGGACCCGGCTATAATCGCGGGCTTGTCCGGGGTGGTCCCGGGCAAAATCCACACGCTTGGCGCCGATAGGGTGGCTTTCCGTATCAGGGAAAGCAGCACGGCCAGGCGGAGGTTCAACCCATATCGGAGATAGTCATATGAGCACTACCATGCGCCAGATGCTGGAGGCGGGAGTTCACTTCGGCCACCAGACCCGTTTCTGGAACCCCAAGATGGCCCCGTACATCTTCGGCCATCGCAACAAGATTCACATCATCAACCTCGAAAAGACCCTGAGCAAGTATCAGGAGGCCATCGCTTTCGTCAAGAAGATGGCGGCCAAGAAGGGCACCATCCTGTTCGTCAGCACCAAGCGCCAGGCGCGCGAAATCATCGCCGAGGAAGCCCAGCGTTGCGGCATGCCTTATGTCGATGACCGCTGGCTGGGCGGCATGATGACCAACTTCAAGACCCTGAAGCTGTCGGTCAAGCGCCTGAAGGACCTGGAAACCGCCATGTCGGAAGGCAACTTCGAGAAGCTGTCGAAGAAGGAAACCCTGACCCTGCAGCGCGAAATGGACAAGCTGCGCAAGTCCATCGGCGGCATCAAGGACATGGGCGGCCTGCCCGATGCGATTTTCGTCATCGACGTCGGCTATCACAAGATTGCCATCACGGAAGCCGGCAAGCTCGGCATCCCGGTGATCGGCGTGGTCGATACCAACCATTCCCCCGAAGGCGTCAGCTACGTGATTCCGGGCAATGACGACTCGTCCGGCGCGATCCGCCTGTATGCCCGCGGCGTGGCCGATGCCATCCTCGAAGGCAAGAACCAGTCGATCAACGAGGTGGTGCAGCAGCTGGCCGGCGACGACGAGTTCGTCGAAGTCTCGGACGCAGCGGAGTAAGGGCGACCCGCCGCGGCGCCAGCGGCGCTGCGGTGCGGGCACTGAGCTGCCTGCGCCGCCGCGCCCGCCGTGGCAAATGATTCACTGAATTTGGAGCAGAGCAATGGCGGAAATCACCGCAAGCATGGTCAAGGAACTGCGCGAGAAGACCGACGCGCCGATGATGGAATGCAAGAAGGCGCTGACCGAAGCGGCCGGCGACATGGCGAAGGCCGAGGAAATCCTGCGCGTCAAGCTGGGCAACAAGGCCAGCAAGGCGGCGACCCGCGTCGCGGCGGAAGGCGTGGTGGCGATCCACATCGCCGCCGACGGCAAGCTGGGCAGCATCTTCGAAATCAACAGCGAGACCGACTTCGTCGCCAAGAACGACGAATTCCTCAAGCTGGCCGCCGAGTGCGCGCGGCTGGTGGCGGAGAAGAATCCCGCCGACGTCGCGGCTCTGTCGGCCCTGCCGATGGGCGAGGGCACGGTCGAGTCCACCCGCACCGCGCTGGTGGGCAAGATCGGCGAGAACATGAGCATCCGCCGCTTCGTGCGCGTCGCGGCGAAGGGCAAGCTGGCGTCCTACATCCACGGCGGTTCGAAGATCGGCGTGCTGGTCGATGTGGTCGGCGGCGACGATCAACTGGCGAAGGATCTGGCGATGCACATCGCCGCGTCGAAGCCGAAGTCGCTCGACTCGTCGGGCGTGCCGGCCGAACTGCTCGACATGGAGCGCCGCATCGCCATCGAAAAGGCACGCGAGGCCGGCAAGCCGGAAGCGATGCTGGAAAAGATCGCCGAAGGCACGGTGCAGAAGTACCTCAAGGACGTCACGCTGCTGGGCCAGGTCTTCGTCAAGGCCGAGGACGGCAAGCAGACCATCGAGCAGCTGCTGAAGGCCAGGGGCGCCTCGGTGGCCGGCTTCACGCTGTTCATCGTCGGCGAGGGCATCGAGAAGAAGGTCAATGACTTCGCCGCCGAAGTTGCGGCGCAAGCGGCCGCTGCCGCCGGCAACAAGTAGGCGTCCGCCAGACGATGCCCGCCCCGAAATTCCGCCGCATCCTGCTCAAGCTTTCGGGCGAGGCGCTGATGGGTGACGATGCCTATGGCATCAATCCGGGCGTGCTCGGCACCATCGTGGCGGAAATCAAGGAGGTCACCGATCTCGGCGTCGAGATCGGTGTCGTCATCGGCGGCGGCAACATCTTCCGCGGCGTCGGCGGCACGGCGACCGGCATGGATCGCGCCACGGCGGACTACATGGGCATGCTGGCGACGGTGATGAACGCCATGGCCCTGTCGGACGCGATGCGCCAGGCCGGGATCAACGCCCGCGTGCAGTCGGCGCTGAACATCGAACAGGTGGTCGAACCGTATATTCGCGGCAAGGCGATCCGCTACCTCGAAGAAGGCAAGGTGGTGATTTTCGGTGCCGGCACCGGCAATCCCTTCTTCACCACCGACACCGCCGCCGCCCTGCGCGGCTCGGAGATCGGCGCCGAAATCGTGCTGAAGGCGACCAAGGTCGACGGCATCTACACCGCCGACCCGAAGAAGGACCCGGCAGCCGCCCGCTTCAACCGCATCAGTTTCGACGAGGCGATCGGCCGCAACCTGGCGGTGATGGACGCCACGGCGTTTGCCCTGTGCCGCGACCAGAAACTGCCGATCAACGTGTTCTCGATCTTCAAGGCCGGCGCGCTGAAGCGCGTGGTGATGGGAGAGGACGAAGGCACCCTGGTTCACGTCTAGGATTTTAGGAGTGGCAGCATGATTCCCGAACTGAAAAAGACATCTGAACAGAAAATGCAGAAGAGCCTCGAGGCTCTGAAGGCCGACCTCGGCAAGGTGCGCACCGGCCGGGCGCATACCGGCATCCTCGATCACGTGCAGGTCGACTACTACGGTTCCATGGTGCCCATCACCCAGGTCGCCAACGTGACGCTGATCGACGCCCGCACCATCGGCGTCCAGCCGTGGGAAAAGCCGATGGTGGCGAAGGTCGAAAAGGCGATCCGCGATTCCGATCTGGGCCTCAATCCGTCGTCGCAGGGCGAAGTAATTCGCGTGCCGATGCCGGCCCTGACCGAAGAGCGGCGCCGGGACCTGATCAAGGTCATCAAGCACGAGGGCGAGGACGCCAAGGTGGCGATCCGCAACCTGCGCCGCGATGCGATCTCGCATCTGAAGGAAGCGCTGAAGAAGAAGGAAATCTCCGAGGACGACGAGCGTCGCGCCCTGGACGACATGCA
>DAIOGL010000161.1:0-6211 GCA_036745235.1 Sulfuritalea sp. | reverse complement strand
TCGATCACGGCCGCTTCGCTGCGTCCGGTGGCGCGTGCGACCTCCGCCAGATCGGGTCCGAACTCGTCGCCGAACACGATTGGAATGCGCCACCGTGTCGCCAGCGCCGACTCCTGCTGTTGCGCCTGCGCGGCTTGCAGCAGGTGTGCGGCGAGGATTTCCCGGTCCAGCCGCAGCGGATCGAAATGCACCGTCAGCGAGCGCCAGGTGGGCACCACGTCGCTGATGCCATCGAGCTTCATGGCCGCCAGCGCATCGCGCGCCGCCATGACTGCGGCGTTGAGGGCAGGATCGATGCGGTCCCCGAATTCGAGCGTCAGCGCGCCGTCACCGAGGGCCAGGATGCGCGGGTTCATCCCACCATGCGCTGCGGCAGCCAGGTGATGATCGCCGGGAAGGCATAGAGCAGGCCGACGGCGGCGACCATCAGGAAGAATGCCGGCATTGCGGTGCGCGCGATCCATGGCAACTGCTTGCCCGTCATGCCCTGGATGACAAACAGGTTGAAGCCGACCGGCGGCGTGATCTGCGCCATTTCGACCACCACCACGAGGAAGATGCCGAACCAGATCAGGTCGATGCCGGCGGCGACGATGGTCGGCTGGATCACGGCGATGGTCAGCACCACCATCGAAATGCCGTCGAGAAAGCAGCCGAGGATGATGAAGAAGATCATCAGGCCGAAGAGCAGGCCGAACTGGCCGAGGCCGAGGCTCGCAATCCATTCCGCGAGGTGGCGCGGCAGGCCCATGTAGCCCATCGACAAGGTCAGGAAGGCGCTGCCGGCGAGGATCAGGGCGATCATGCAATACAGGCGCGTGGCACCGAGCAGGCTTTCGCGGAAGGTGATCCAGCTCATCGAACCCTGCGCCGCCGCCAGCAGCAGGCTGCCGACCACGCCGAGTGCCGCCGCCTCGGTGGCCGTGGCGACGCCGGCGTAGATCGAACCCAGCACCAGGGTGATGAGAAGAACCACCGGGATCAGATGGCGCGATGCATAAATCTTCTGGCCGAAAGTGGTCTGCTCGGTTGCGGGTGGCACCGCATCGGGATTGAGCAGGGCCCAGACCACGATCCAGCCCATGAACAGCGTGGCGAGCAGGATGCCCGGCAGCACGCCGGCGATGAACAGCTTGGCGATCGACACTTCGGCGGCGACGCCATACACGATCATGATGATCGACGGCGGAATCAGCAGGCCCAGCGTTCCGGCGCCGGCCAGGGTGCCGATGGTGATGGCTTCCGGATAGCCGCGCTTCTTCAGTTCCGGCAGGGTGATCTTGCCGATGGTGGCGCAGGTGGCGGCCGATGAGCCCGACACCGCGGCAAAGATGCTGCAGCCGATTACATTGACATGCAGGAGCCGCCCCGGCAGCTTCTCCAGCCAGGGTGCCAGCCCCTTGAACATGTCGGACGAAAGCCGGGTGCGGAACAGGATCTCGCCCATCCAGAGGAACATCGGCAGGGCGGTCAGGGTCCAGGACGAGGAGGCGCCCCAGATGGTCACCGCCATCGCATCGCCGGCCGCGCGGGCGGTGAAGAATTCCATGCCCAGCCAGGCGACGCCGAGCAGGGCGAGTCCGATCCAGATGCCGCTGCCGAGCAGGGCGAACAGCGCCAGGATTAGGCCTAAAGTTATTGCCAAATCCATGGTTTATTCGCTCCTCACGGGTTCGCTGTCGGCAGCGCGATGGCGCAGTCGCTCACCGCGCAGCACGGCAACCAGTTCGTCGGCAATCGCGATGGCGAAAATGACGCTGCCCAGGGCCATGCCGATTTGCGGTATCCACAGCGGGGTGGCATCGGTGCCCTGCGAGATGTCGTTGAACTGGAAGGACTGCCAGGCCAGGCGTAGCGCAAACCACGCCAGCAGCACGGCGCAGAGCAGGCCGGCGGCGTGGCTCCAGAGCTCGAGCGCCTGCCTGCCGCGCGAACCGGCGTGGTCGAGGATCAGCGTGACCCGGATGTGCTCGCCGCGCTTGAGCGTATGGGCCAGCGCCAGAAAAGCCGCCGCGGCCATGCAATAGCCGGCATAGGCGTCCGTGCCTCGCACGTGAAAATCGAACAGACGCCCGGTGACGGAGAGCAGGATCATCACCAGGGTGCCGATCATGAACAGCGCCGCCGCCCAGGCGGCGGCGCCGTAGATCCGGTCGAGGATGCGTCGCACGGACCGTGGGCTACTTCTTGTAGGCGTCGAGGATGGCCTGCCCTTCTGCGCCGGCGGTCTTCTGCCATTCGCCGACCATGGTGTCGCCGACCTTCTTCAAGTCGGCCTTCAACGCGGCGGACGGCGCCGCGACGTTCATGCCGTTCTTGGTCAGCTGTTCGACGTAGAACTTGGTCTTCTCCTCGCTGGTCTTCCAGCCGCGGGCTTCAGCATCGGCGGCCGCCTTGAGCAAGGCCGTCTGCGTCGGCTTGTCGAGGGCGTCGAAGGCCTTCTGCGAAACCAGCACCGCGTTCTTCGGCAGCCAGGCCTGGGCATCGTAGAAATACTTCACCTGTTCCCAAACCTTTTTGTCGTAGCCGGTCGCGCCGGACGTCATGAAGGCCGACACCGTGCCGGTGGCGAGTGCTTGCGACAATTCCGCTTCCTGGATGGTCACCGGCTGCGCGCCGAGCAGTTCGGCGATGCGCGAGGTCTGCGGGCTGTAGGCGCGCCACTTGACGCCCTTCAGGTCGGCGCCCGAGTTGATGGGCTTTGCCGAGAAGATTCCTTGCGGTGGCCAGGGTACGGAAAACAGCATCTTCATGCCTTGTTTCGCCAGCAGCGCTTCGACGGCCGGTCTCTGCGCAGCCAGCAGCTTCTTGGCTTCCACGTAGGAGGTGGCGAGAAACGGAACACCATCGGCGCCGAAGACGGGGGACTCGTTGGAGGCTCCGACGAGAATGATTTCGCCGATCTGCGCCTGGCCGCCCTGCACCGCGCGCTTGATCTCGTTGGCCTTGTACAGCGAACCGCCGGCATGCACGGTGATCTTCAGCTTGCCGGCGGTGGCCTTATCGACGTCGGCAGCGAACTGGTTGATGTTTTCGGTGTGGAAGTTGGCGGCGGGGTAGCCGGTGGGCATGTCCCACTTGGTTTGGGCCGAAACGGAAAGTGCAGTGAAACCGAAACCGAGTGCGGCGAAGAGCGTGCAAAGGCGAGTGTTCATCGGCGGATTCCTCACAAGAGTGGTGGGGTGGAAGCGGTTAAGCTGACAAGACGTTAACATTACATTTACAAAACGTCAATAAAATGTTTCAATTAATCCGTTGCGAAGATACCGGAAATCATCATGGCAAAGAAGAAATTGAACCCTCCGACCGGCACGGGACCCGTCATCGACGAGTCGGATGTGCGCCGCATCGTGTCCTCCGAGCACCTGGTATCCGACAAATGTCCAGAGCTGTCGGAACTCGAATTCGGGCTCATCATTGCCAGCCACGCCTTCGGCCGCTGGATGACGCGCTGCATGGCCGGCGCAGGGGTCAAGGACATGACCGAGACCGAAATCCTCGTCGTCCATCACGTCAATCATCGCGGGCGCGAGAAGAAGCTGGCCGACATCTGCTTCGTGCTCAACATCGAAGATACCCATGTGGTCTCCTACGCGCTGAAGAAACTCGCCAACCTCGGGCTGGTGTCGGGCATCCGGCGCGGCAAGGAAGTGCTGTGGTCGACCACCGAGGCGGGACAGGCGCTGTGCGAGAGATACCGGCAGGTGCGCGAGGCTTGCCTGATGCCGGGCTTTTCCGGCGCCGAAGAGGAGAATCTGCGCATCGGCGATCTGGCGCGGCTGTTGCGCACGCTGTCCGGCCGCTACGACCAGGGTGCCAGGGCGGCATCTTCCATCTGAAGCAATCTCGGGGAGCACTGGAAGCCTCATGACCAATCATCGCAGCACGCTTTCCTATCTCGACCCGGCGCGGCCGGAACCCTGGGCCAGTTTCGTCGAACAGATCGACCGCGTCGCGCCGCATCTGGGCGGCTTGTCGCGCTGGATAGAGACGCTGAAACATCCCAAGCGCATTCTGGTGGTCGATGTGCCGATCATTCGCGACGACGGCAGGGTGGCGCATTACGAGGGCTACCGCGTGCAGCACAATCTGTCGCGCGGGCCGGGCAAGGGCGGCGTGCGCTTTCATCCGGACGTCTCGCTGAGCGAAGTGATGGCGCTGGCCGGCTGGATGACCATCAAGAACGCCGCACTGGGCCTGCCTTACGGCGGCGCCAAGGGCGGTGTCCGCATTGACCCGCGGGCCTTCTCCCGCGCCGAGCTGGAGCGCATTACGCGCCGCTACACCTCCGAGATCGGCATCGTCATCGGTCCGGACAAGGACATTCCGGCGCCGGATGTCGGCACCAACGAGCAGACCATGGCGTGGATGATGGACACCTATTCGATGAACGTCGGCCACACCGCCAGCGGGGTCGTCACCGGCAAACCGGTGGCGCTGGGGGGCTCGCTGGGCCGACAGGAGGCGACGGGGCGGGGCGTCTACATCGCGGCGCGCGAAGCAGGCCGCCGCGGCGATGTTCCCATCTTCGGCGCACGGGTCGCGGTTCAAGGCTTTGGCAATGTCGGCGGCATTGCCGCGCGAATCTTTCGCGAAAACGGGGCAAAGGTGATCGCCCTGCAGGACGCGCAGGCCACGATGGTCAATCCCGCAGGCATCGACATCCCCGCTGCGCTGGCCCACGCGGCCGCGCATGGCAGCCTGGCCGGCTTCCCCGGCGCGACGCCGGTCGGCGACGATGACTTCTGGCAAATCGATTGCGAGTATTTCGTTCCCGCCGCGCTGGAAGGCCAGCTGACGCCGCAGCGGGCGCGGGGCTTGCGGGCCAGGATCGTCGTCGAAGGGGCGAACGGACCGACCACGCCGGCCGCCGACGACATCCTGCACGAGCGGAACATCCTGGTGATACCCGATGTACTGGCCAATGCCGGCGGCGTGGCGGTGTCCTACTTCGAATGGGTGCAGGATTTTTCCAGCTTCTTCTGGAGCGAGGACGAGATCAAGGACCGCCTCGAAAGCATCATGATCAAGGCCTTCGACGCCATCTGGCAGATGGCGCAGGAACGCAAGGTGTCGATCCGGACCGCGGCCTTCATCATTGCCTGTCAGCGCGTGCTCGCGGCCCGCGAACAGCGCGGACTGTATCCCTGAACCGCAGCGTCAGCCTTGGCGGCAGCAGCGTGACAACTCAGTGCGCTGACTGCTGGACGACGCGGTTGCGGCCGGCCTGCTTGGCCTGGTACACCCTGCGGGTGGCCTGGGCCAGCAACAGATCGAGGTTGTTGCCGTCCTGGGGATAGCTCGCCGTGCCGATGCTGACGGTCGTGGCGACGGGCCGGCCGAGCAGGGTCAGGGAACTCGTCGCCACTGCCGCGCGCATCTTTTCGGCGACATGGAGCGCTCCCGCGGCCGGCGTCTCCGGCAGCAGCACGACAAACTCCTCGCCGCTCTGGCGCGCCAGCACGTCGGAGCGGCGCATTTGCCCGCGGAGGATCTTGACCAGCGCCGCCAGCAGGTCGTCGCCCGCCTTGTGGCCTTGCTCGTCGTTGACCTGCTTGAGCGTGTCGCACTCGATGACCAGCAGGGTTATGGCCCTGTCGTAGCGTATGGCCTGGCCGAACAGGCTGTCGGCCACGATGGCGAAGCCGCGCCCGCTGAGCGCCTCGGTCAGCTCGTCCGTTTCCGACGGGAGCGTCGTCTGGTTGAGGCTGTAGCGTATGTCGGATGCAAACATCGTGGTGATGTAGGCCACCAGTACCATGGGGGCGAACTGGACGAAGAGGCCTGCGAGGTACTTGGGCGATACGATTTCGACGATGGTGAAATCCCCGCCGAGGAATACCAGGCAGACGGCGATCAGCGCAAGTTCGAGCAGTGTCGTGATCTTGCCCAGCGCCAGTGCGCTGGTAATGATGATCAGCAGGTAGGAGTTGATCAGCGGGCTTTCGAGCCGGCCCGTATGCAGCAGCGCCCAGGTGATGAAGCCGGTCATGATCCAGGTCTCGACCGCGAGCTTCCAGCGCGACTCGCGCTTGAAGAACGTGGCGTAGCGCAGGCCCATGATGGCCATGGCGTACAGCACCATGGAAAGGACGATGCCCGGCCGGTCATCCGGCTCGGTGCCGCCGAAGACGTGATAGAGCAGCACCACGATCAGCAGCAGCCATTCGATCTCGCCGACGGACCGCGAGATGCCGCGGAGCTGCTCCTC
>DAIOGL010000160.1:0-6283 GCA_036745235.1 Sulfuritalea sp. | reverse complement strand
TTCGATTTCGACTACATCGTAGTCGGCGCCGGATCTGCAGGCTGTGTCCTGGCCAATCGGCTGTCGGAGGACCCTCGTAATCGCGTTCTGCTCCTCGAGGCCGGCGGTGAAGACTGGAATCCCTGGATCCATGTTCCGGTCGGCTACTTCAAGACGATGCACAACCCGAGCCTGGACTGGTGCTACGTCACCGAGCCGGATCCGGGTATCGCCAATCGCCAGCTGCAGTGGCCGCGGGGCAAGGTGCTGGGCGGATCCAGTTCCCTCAACGGCTTGCTGTACATCCGCGGCCAGCGGGACGACTACGATCGCTGGGCCGGGCTGGGAAACCGGGGCTGGAGTTACGACGAGGTGCTGCCCTATTTCCGGAAGTCGGAAGACCAGGAGCGCGGGGCCGACGCGTATCACGGAATCGGCGGGCCGCAGAAGGTTTCCGATCTTCGCCTGAACCGCCCGATCGCCGATTACTTCGTCAAGGCGGCCATGGAGCTCGGCATTCCGTTCAACGACGATCCGAATGGCGCAGAACAGGAAGGCGTGAGCTATTTCCAGCAAACGGCCTACCGGGGCTTCCGCTGGAGCACCGCCAGGGGCTTCCTGAAGCCGGCACGGCGCCGTCCGAATCTGCGGGTCGAAACCCGAGCGCAGACTACACGGGTGCTCTTCGACGGCAGGCGTGCCACCGGTGTCGAATTCGTTCAGGGCGATCAGATGCGGCTGGCCACGGCCAGTGCGGAGGTGATCCTGTCCGCGGGCGCCATCGGTTCGCCGCAGATACTGCAGTGTTCGGGGCTTGGCGCCGCCGAGCTTCTGCAACGGGTAGGCGTGCCCGTGGTGCTCGACCTGCCCGGCGTCGGAGAAAATCTCCAGGATCATCTTCAGGTGAGACTGGTCTTCAAGACCCGCGAGCGTACCTTGAACGACGAGGTCAACAATCCGCTCAACAGGTTGTGGATCGGCATGCAGTACCTGTTGTCGCGTACCGGCCCGCTGACGCTGGCGGCGAGCCAGGTCGCCATCTTCACCCGCTCGGGCCCGGACGTGACCCGGCCGGACATCCAGTTCCACATGCAGCCCCTGAGCGCGGACAAGCCGGGCGAAGGAGCGCACCGGTTTTCCGCCTTTACTTCCTCGGTCTGCCAGCTGCGTCCTTTCAGCCGGGGGCGCATTCAGATCCGGTCGGCGAATGTCGGGGTGTATCCCGCGATCCAGCCGAATTATCTGTCGGATGAACGCGATTACCCGGTGGTGATCGGCGGCATCAAGGTGGCCCGCCGCATTGCGCAGGCGCCCGCGCTTGCACCGCACATCCTTTCCGAATTCGTTCCCGGTACGCAATTCCAGACCGACGCGGAATTGCTGGATGCCGCAAGACGCTACAGCCAGACCATCTATCATCCGGCGGGAACATGCAAGATGGGTAACGATCCGTCGGCGGTGGTCGATGAGCGCCTCAGGGTGCGCGGCATTTCCGGATTGCGCGTGGTGGATGCTTCCATCATGCCGGAGATCGTCTCGGGCAACACCAACGCGCCGACCATAATGATCGCCGAAAAGGCCGCCGACATGATTCGCGAGGATGCTGCAGCAAGGAATTGCCCATGAGGCAATAGTGGAGCCGTCATGACCCGACGGGTCGGGGGTTCCGATTTTGATACAACAACGGAGGAGGCAATGATGGCGACTTTGATACGGAAATTCCTGTTGGGTACCGTCGCGGCGATGCTGGTCACCGCCGGCGGTATGGCACAGGCCCAGCAGGTGACGCGGATGAAAATCCAGACGGCGGTTCCGACCGCGAGCATCTATTTCGACCTGATGAAGCGCTTCGGCGACCGCGTGGACAAGATGTCCAACGGCCGCATCAAGATGGAGATCCTGCCGGATGGCGCGGTGGTCAATGCCTTCGAGATCCTCGACGCGGTGGACAAGGGCGTGGTCGACGGCGGCTTCGCCTGGACGCACTACTGGTCGGGCAAGAACAGCGCGGCGGCCCTGTTCTCGAATCCGGCCGCAGGCGCCGGCACCGGCATGGACCAGATCTCGCACATGGCCTGGCTGTCCCAGGGCGGCGGCAATGCGCTCTACGAAAAGTTGTACGAGAGCGGCCTGAAGATGAACATCAAGCCCTTCATGATGCAGCCGATGGGTCCCGACCCGTTCGGCTGGTTCAAGACGCCGATCAATTCGATCGCCGACATGAAGAAAATGAAGTACCGCTCGCCCCCGGGACTGACGGGCGAGATCTTCAAGGAGATGGGCATCAACGCCGTCGCCATGCCGGGCGGCGAGATCGTTCCGGCGGCGCAGCGCGGGGTGATCGACGCCGCCGAATGGATCGGCCCGGCGGACGACATGATCCTCGGCTTCCACAACGTGTTCAAGCACTACTACCTGCAGGGCCTGCACCAGTCGTCGGACGTCGGCGAGATACTGTTCAACAAGACCGTCTGGAACAAGCTGCCGGCAGACCTGAAGGCGGTGATCGAAGGTGCGGTGATGGCCACCATCACCGAAACCTATGCCTTCAACGTGGACCGCAATGCGAAGGCGCTGGAGAAGCTGCAGAAGGATCACAAGGTCATCGTGCATGACACGCCGAAGGAGTTCTTCGCGGCTTTCCTGAAGGCAACCAATGTCGTCTATGACCGCGAGGCGGCACGCAATCCGCTGTTCAAGGAGGTTCTGGAATCGCAGCGCGCCTATGCCAAGCTCGTGGTCCCCTACTGGACCAAGATCAACGGGCTGTATTACGGTCTCGGCGCGGAAGCGGTAGGCCACAAACAGTAGTCGCCAAGCGCGATCCGAGCGGTGCGCGGCCACGGCCGTGCACCGCATTCACCCTGACGAAATACGCACGGATACAGGACTCATGACCGGACATCCCTCAAAACTGCTGCGAATCGCGCACACGCTCGATCCAATCGCCATCTGGTCCGGAAAGCTGACCGCATGGCTGATCATCCCGATGGTGCTGTCGCTCGTATACGAAGTCGTGGCGCGCTACATATTCGATTCCCCGACGCTGTGGGCCTACGACATGACCTTCATGCTCTACGGCGCCTTCTTCATGCTGGGATCGTCCTACACGCTGCAGCGCAAGGGGCACATCCGCACCGACTCGCTCTATGCGGCATGGTCGCCGCGCACCCAGGGCATCGTGGACGTGGTCTGCTACCTGGTGATGTTCATGCCCTTCGCCGCCATCTTCCTGTGGGCCGGCTGGGGTTACTTCCTCAAGGCCTTCCTGACGGGCGAGCGCTTCGTCAGCAGCCCGTGGATGCCGATTACCTGGCCCTTCAAGGCCGCAATGCCACTGACCGGATTGCTGCTGGCGATCCAGGGTATTTCCGAACTCTGCAAGAGCCTGGATGCCGCCATCAACGGGCGCTGGGCCGAAGGTGCCGAACCGACCGGCCTCACCCGGGAGCTCACATGAGCAACGAACTCTTCGGACTGGTGGCCCTGGTAGCCCTGTTCGGCATAATTTTCATCGGCTTTCCGATCGCCTTCACGCTGGGCGCCGTTGCGCTCGGCGCCGGCTTCATCGCCTACGGCCCGATGGTCTTCGACCTCGCGGTGCTGCAAACCTTCTCGGTGATGAAGGACACCGTGCTGGCCTCGATTCCCTTCTTCCTGTTCATGGGCTTCCTGCTCGAACAGTCGGGCCTGATGGAGCGAATGTTTACCGGCATCCAGCAATTGCTGGCCGGACTGCGCGGCTCCCTGTACCTCGCCGTGCTGATCACCGCGACGATCTTTGCGGCGGCCACCGGCATCGTCGGCTCCTCGGTCACGCTGCTCGGCGTCATGGCCGGGCCGGCGATGATCAAGAGCGGCTACGACACCAAGATGAGCGCCGGGGCGATCGCCGCCGGCGGCACGCTGGGCATCCTGATCCCGCCCTCGGTGATGCTGATCGTCATGGGGCCGGTGGTCGGGGTGCCGGCAACCGACCTGTTCGCCGCGGCGGTGCTCCCGGGCTTGCTGCTCTCCACCATCTTCACCGTCTGGTGCCTGGTGCGCTGTTGGCTCAATCCGGCGCTCGGCCCCACGCTGCCGCCGGAAATGCGCGCGACTTCCATGATGGCGGTGGTGAAGGATCTGGTGATCGGCGTCGTCCCGGTGATCGTCGTGATCATCGCCACGCTGGGCGTGATCCTGATGGGCATCGCGACGCCGACCGATGCGGGCGCGGTGGGCTGCGCCGCCGTGTTCATCCTGACGCTGCTGAGCCGGCGCATGACATTCGCGAAGATACGGCGCTCGGCGTTCCAGACGCTCGAGGTGTCGAGCATGATCCTGATGCTGGTGACCGCATCGAATCTGTTCGGCGCCGTGTTCTCGCGCCTGGGCAGCGCCGAGTATCTTGCCGGCCTGCTGACCAGCCTGGCCCTGCCGCCGACCCTGATGCTGGTGGTGATCCTGGGACTGATCTTCGTCCTCGGCTGGCCGCTCGAATGGGTGCCCATCGTGCTCATCGTGGTGCCCATCGTGCTGCCCATCGTCCAGGCGCTGAACATCGACCTGATCTGGTTCTGCACCCTGGTGGCAATGACGCTGCAGACAGCCTGGCTTTCGCCGCCGGTAGCCCTCTCGGCCTATTTCCTGAAGGGCGTGGTGCCGCAATGGGAACTCAAGGATATCTACGCCGGCATGTCCCAGTTCATGGTCCTGCAACTCGTCGGCGTGGGCCTGGTCATGGCCTTCCCGCAACTGGCGACCTGGCTGGTCACCCGCAATTAGAACCGGAGACAATCCAAAATGCTAGCCAAAGACGTCATGACAACGGCGATCCTCACCGTGACACCCGATACCGATGTCGGCGAGATCGCGCGGACTCTGCTCGAGGCCCACATCAGCGCAGTTCCCGTGATCGCCGGGGATGGCAGTCTGATCGGCATCGTCAGCGAGGGCGATCTCCTGCACCGCGCCGAAGCGGATACGCGCCGCCGCCCGTCGTGGTGGCTGCGCCTGCTCGCCACGCCCGAGGAGCCGTCGGAACGCTACCTGCGGGAAGTCGGCCGGCGCGCGCGGGACGTGATGACCCGGGACGTGATCACCGTCGCGCCGGACACGCCGCTCACCGAAATCGCCGCCATGCTCGAGAAGTATCACATCAAGCGCGTGCCGGTGATCGAGGACGGCAAACTGGTCGGCATCGTCAGCCGCGCCAACCTGCTACGCGGCGTGGCGACCTGGCAAAAGCCGAGCGGCGTTCGCGTCGAGGATTCGGCGCTGCGCAGCGTGCTGCTGAAGGCGCTGAATGAAGCCGAACTTCCGATGCATCTGGTCAACGTCACGGTCACCGACGGCGCAGTGGAGCTTTGGGGGGTGGTCGACTCCGAATCGCAGATCGAGGCTGCACGCGCCGCGGCGGAGGCCACCGTGGGCGTCGTGAGACTGGACAACCACCTCGTCCGCAGGGCCTGAGCTGGAGGACCGATCGCCGGATTCGACGGCCAAGCCGGGGCGGCAATCTGGCATATGCTTCGGCCTGACCACGGACCAGCTCAGGCCGGTCGCCCCGAAAGTATCTGCAGAGGAGCGGGAACATCAAACAGAAGAAAACCCAGACGGGTCAGTACGATACTGCGGCCTGGGTCGAACCCGGCGCGGATGAAGGGCACGAAGCCCACGATGCCGATTCGAACGAGGATATCCGGCGCCTGCGGCCGCTGACCGTACTGGAAATCCTCAGCGAATCATCCCAGCCGCTGACACTGGCCCAGCTATCCACGCTGATGCGGGTGCCGAAAAGCACGCTGATGCGCCTGCTGCGCTCGATGGAAATGCGCGGCTATCTGATGTACATGCCGGCCGAGCGCGGCTATGTTCCCGGCACCCGGTCTGCCACCCTCGCCCTGCGGGTGCTGCGCGGCTCCAACATCCGGCGCGAATGTCGGGCCGTACTGAGGAACCTGGTCCGCTCGCTCGGCGAGACCTGCAACCTGACCGTACCCGATGGCGGGCGCGTGCTCTACCTGGAGCGCATAGAGACGACGGCGCCCCTGCGCGCGCATCTGGAGCCGGGCACCTGGGTGCCGATGCACAGCACGGCCAGCGGCAAGCTGTTTCTCGCCTCGATGCCGCTGCTGGAGAGGCGCAGCATCCTCGCCCAGCTGCAGCTGACCCGGCATTCGCCGCGCACCATCACCGACCTCCGGGAACTCGAGGCGGAACTGGACCGCATCGCCCGGCGCGGGGTAGGCATCGACAACGAGGAGTTCGTGCACGGCATGGTCGCCGTCGCGGTGCCGGTGCGCGGCAACGACGGCAAGCT
>DAIOGL010000159.1:2360-6283 GCA_036745235.1 Sulfuritalea sp. | reverse complement strand
GGCGCCAAGAAGCTTATCGACGACCTGCAGCCCGGTCAGACCCTGCGCCTGATTTCCGACTGTCCCGGCACTGCCGATGACCTTTTCTCCTGGGCCAAGGTCACCGGCAATGTCGTGCTCGGCAGTCAGAAGCAGCCGGACGGCAAGACCGCCTACATGATCCAGCGTGCCGGCGGCGCCAACGCCACCCCGATCGCCCATGTGACGCTGGACATGCGCGGCGTCTCCTGCCCGGGCCCCATCGTGCAGGCGAAGAAGCTGCTCGACGGCATGAAGGACGGCGAGGTGCTGCAGCTGGTCAGCGATTGCCCCGGCTCAGCCGACGACATCACGTCCTGGGCCAAGGCCGGCGCTGCCCAGCTGGTGTTTTCGCACGAGTCCGGACGCGGCGTTCACGAGTTCTATTTGAAGAAGGCCTGACGGCCCGCTTCAAATTCAAATCGATTTTTTATGGTTCCTTCCCGCGGGCATCTTCCCCGCGGGAAGGGGTAACTGATTGGAGAGGAAATCATCATGAGCTACACCATCAACGGCGTTGAGAAGGAAGTCAACGAATACGGCTACCTGCTGGAGCCCGATTTCAGCGAGGAGGCGGTGCACGTCATTGCCGCGGCCTGCGGCATTGAACTGACCGACCAGCACTGGAAGGTCATCAATTTCCTGCGCGAGAGGTACAAGGAGGACGGCCACACGCCGAACATGCGCAACCTGATCAAGGGGCTGCAGGAAGAAGGCGACATGCCCGAGGCCGACAGCGCGCTGCTGTTCGAGCTGTTTCCCGACGGCGGCGCCGCCAAGCAGGGCTGCAAGATCGGCGGCCTGCCGATGCCCTTGGGCAAGGGGGGCTATTGAAAATAGCCCCCTTGCCCTTTGGGCAAGGCGAATTGGTCGCCCCCCACCCCCCGGCCCCCGCCCCGGGGCGGGGGTGACTAGTCAGATCGCTGCGCTCGTGTGTTTGGGGGCGCATCAACAGGTGTAAATCATGGCCATTCGAATTCGCTCCAGTTTCCACGCCGGCGGCAAGCCGCGGTCGATGACCGAGCTCGCCAGCGTCATCGCGATCCTGGGCTGGAAGCTGGCGATCGATTCGATCAAGCGCATGCGCGAGGCGGAGTACGACATCGATCTGGGTGATGCCTACTTCGACTTCGTCTGCGAGTTCATGGTGTTTCTCGCCCTGGCGGCGGATCGCATCGCCTTCCGCGAACTTACGCCGGAACAGCGCGGAGAATTCACCACGGCGCTGGCGCAACGCATGGCGGCAGCGATCGACGACAATCGCGACATGCTGCTGTTCGACGTGGCGCCGGGCAAATGCCGGCAACACTTTCTCGACCTGTTCAACCGGCGCGGCGAGGAATATGCGGATCACGGCTACACCGAGCAGGGGCCCGACTTCGGCTTTCGTCGCTGTTTCGCCGCCTGCCTGAAAGAAGTGCTGCCGGAGAAGGACCGTCTCTGGGCGGTCGATCAGGTCATGGAAATCGAGTCGCCCGAGGCGATCAAGGCGCTGGAGAAAACCCTCGCCGGGCTGTTTCACCCCGGCGAAGCCAAGAGTCGGCGCTCGAGACACGGCGAGTCGGGAGAATAGCGATGCCCAGTCCCTTTGATCTTGACGACCCCGCGAGCTACCGCCGGTGGCGCGAGAAGAAACTCGACAGTGCCCCGCGGCGCATCGAGGACATTCTGGTGCGGCTCGACGATCCGCGTCGGTTGACCACAGGCGAGCGTGATGCCTTGCTGGAACGTTGTGCCGTTGCCAACATGGCCATCTACACCAGCAACACCGTGGGAAATCCGGACAAGGAAATCCCGCGCCGGCTGGGCGCGCAACTCGGCCTGCATCACCTCGACAGCCACTGGCTGACGGACGACGACGCGATTTCGCCGATCTCGGTAACCGGCGCGGAACAGCGCGGCGAGCGGAAGGAATTCATTCCCTACACCGACAAGCCGATCCGCTGGCACACCGACGGCTACTACAACCTGCCCGAACGCACGGTGCGGGGCATGATCCTGCACTGCGTGCAGAGCGCCGCGACGGGCGGCGAAAACCAGCTGCTCGACCACGAGATCGCCTACATCCTGCTGCGCGACGAGAATCCCGATTACATCCGTGCCCTGTCGCAACCCGATGCGATGATCATCCCGCCCCGCATGGACGACAGCGGCGTCGCGCGTCCGGCGCAGCCGGGGCCGGTGTTCTCGATCGACAGCGACGGCTACCTGCACATGCGCTACACGGCACGCACCATCAGCATCGAATGGCGCACCGATGCCGCCACGCAGGCTGCGGTTGCCGCCCTGACGCGACTGCTCGCGGCGCCGACGGCGTGGACCCTGCACGGGCGCCTGGAACCGGGCATGGGACTGGTCTGCAACAACGTGCTGCACGATCGCTCCGCCTTCACCGAGACACCGGAAAAGCGCCGCCTGCTTTACCGGGCGCGCTATCACGAGCGCGTCGCCCCCCCGACTGCCCCGGCCGCTGCCTGACCGGTCCGCGCAGCACCCGGCCGTTCCGGTCGCCCCACCCAGCCACTTCGCATCCCGGCACCTGCCCGGTCCTGCGCCGTGCGCGCTCGTCGCGCACGTTCGGGTTTCGATTGACAGCGATTAAATGATACATTAAACTTAAAGCAAGTTAATAAAAATGTATCACGTCTGCGCGGGGCACCATCGACCCGCAGGCGCCCGCGAGAACAGCAGGCAGAAGGAAGCAGCCATGTACACACAAGCCATGGACACGATGCGCGACGAAGGCGGCGACAAGCCGGCGACGCTGCGCACGGCCGAGGAAGCGGTTTTGCAGCAGCGCTTCGACACGCGCATCGACGCCGGCGACTTCATCGAAGCCAAGGACTGGATGCCGGAGAACTACCGCAAGACGCTGTTGCGGCAGATCAGCCAGCACGCGCATTCCGAGATCGTCGGCATGCTGCCCGAGGGCAACTGGATCACCCGCGCGCCGACGCTCAAGCGCAAATCCATCCTGCTGGCCAAGGTGCAGGACGAGGGCGGCCACGGCCTCTACCTCTATGCCGCGGCCGAGACCCTGGGCAGCAGCCGCGACCAGATGCTGGACGCGCTGCATACGGGCAAGGCCAAGTACAGCTCGATCTTCAACTACCCGACGCTGACCTGGGCCGACGTCGGCGCCATCGGCTGGCTGGTCGATGGCGCGGCGATCATGAACCAGGTGCCGATCTGCCGCTGCTCCTTCGCGCCGTATGCCCGCGCCATGGTGCGCATCTGCCGCGAGGAAAGCTTCCACCAGCGCCAGGGCTTCGACAGCCTGCTGGTGATGATGAAGGACGGCACCGACGCGCAACGGGCCATGGTGCAGGAAGCGGTGAACCGCTGGTGGTGGCCCTGCCTGATGATGTTCGGCCCGCCCGACGACCAGAGCCCGAATTCGGCACAGGGAATGCGCTGGGGCATCAAGCGCGTCAGCAACGACACGCTGCGCCAGAAGTTCGTCGACGCCGCCATGCAGCAGGCCGAGGTGCTCGGCGTCACCTTCCCCGATCCGGACCTGCGCTGGAACGGGGAGCGCCAGCACTGGGACTACGGCACCATCGACTGGTCCGAATTCTGGCGCGTGGTCGGGGGCGACGGCCCCTGCAACCGCGAACGGCTCGCCGCGCGCGTCAAGGCCTGGGAAGAGGGCGAATGGGTGCGCGAGGCGGCGCTGGTCCACGCGCGGAAACAGAATCTCAAGGAGGCAGCATGAAACCTGAAAACGAATGGCCGCTGTGGGAAGTCTTCGTCCGCACCAAGGCCGGCCTCGACCACAAGCACTGCGGCAGCCTGCACGCCGCCGACCCGAAGATGGCGGTGCAGATGGCGCGCGACGTCTATACGCGCCGCCAGGAAGGCAGCAGCGTCTGGGTGGTGCGCTCCGACCAGATCGTCGCCAGCGA
>DAIOGL010000159.1:0-2260 GCA_036745235.1 Sulfuritalea sp. | reverse complement strand
CTCGAAGAGGACATCGCGCTGTCCAACATGGCGCTCGACCTGATCGGCCAGGCGCGCGCGCTGCTGACGCTCGCCGGTCAGCGCAGCGGGCAGGGCTACGACGAAGACCAGCTCGCCTTCCTGCGCGACGAAGGCGACTACCGCAACCCGACGCTGGCCGAACTGCCGCGCGGCGACTTCGCCTTCACCGTGCTGCGCAATCTCATCGTGGCAACGTGGCTCAAGCTGATGTGGGAGCGGCTGCGCGATTCCAGCGATGCCGAACTCGCGGCGATCGCCGGCAAGGCCCTGAAGGAGGCGCGCTACCACCAGCAGCACGCGGCCGACTGGGCGGTGCGCCTGGGCGACGGCACCGACGAGTCGCGCCGCCGCTGCGAAGCGGCGCTGGCTCTGGTATGGCCCTACACGCCCGAGCTGTTCGAGGCCGACGCCGTAGACGACGTGGCGGTGGCCTCCGGCCTCGGCCCGGCCTGGTCGGAACTGCGCGCGCCCTGGCTCGCCGAGATGGGCGAAGTCCTCGGCGAGGCGCAACTGGCGATCCCCGCGGAAGCGACTTTCCGCAGCACCGGCAAGCGCGGCGTGCACAGCGAACACATGGGCTACCTGCTGGCCGAAATGCAGTACCTGCAGCGCACCTATCCCGGCGGCGCGTGGTGACGGTAGTCGCTCCCGTGTCCCGCGTCGAGCACGCCTGGGCCGCACTGAACGAGGTGCTGGACCCCGAGGTGCCGGCACTTTCCGTGGTCGATCTGGGGCTGGTGCGCGAGGTGCTTGAGCGCGACGGCGGCCTGGAGATCGTGCTGACGCCGACCTACAGCGGCTGCCCGGCGACCGAAGTCATCGAGCGCAGCGTGCTCGATGCGGTCGAGGCCGCCGGCCTCGGTCCGGCGCGCGTGACCATGCGCCGCGCCCCGGCATGGAGCAGCGACTGGATCAGCGCCGAGGGCCGGCGCAAGCTGCTGGAATACGGCATCGCGCCGCCCGGCCCGGTGCCGGCCGACGGCGCCGTGCCGATCCGCATCGTCGGCCGCCGGCAGGCTGCCGTGCCTTGCCCGCGCTGCGGCAGCGCACGCACCGAGCGGCTGTCCGCCTTCGGCTCGACCGCCTGCAAGTCGCTGCATCGCTGCCTCGATTGCCGCGAGCCCTTCGAACACTTCAAACCCATTTAAGCGCTAAAGGCACATGTCCACACTCTTCCACGAACTGCGCGTGCGCAGCATCGAGCCCGACACCGCCGAGGCGACCATCGTCAGCTTCGAGGTGCCTGCCGAGCTGCGCTCGGTTTTCGGCTTCACCCAGGGCCAGTACCTGACCTTGCGCGCCAACATCGACGGCCAGGATCTGCGCCGCTCCTACTCGATCTGCGCCGGCGTCGATGACGGCGAATTGCGCGTCGGCGTGCGCCGGGTCAAGGGCGGCGTGTTCTCCAACTGGATCAACGAACACCTGCGCCCGGGCGACAGCATCAGCGCCATGGCGCCGCAGGGGCGCTTCTTCGTGCCCATCGAGCCGCAGGCAAGACGCCATCATGTCGGCATCGCCGGCGGCAGCGGCATCACGCCGATCCTTTCGATCATGAAGACGGTGCTGGCGCGCGAGCCGCTCAGCCGCTTCACGCTGATCTACGGCAACCGCATGCTGCGCTCGACGATGTTCAAGGAAGAACTCGAGGACCTGAAGAACCGCTACATGACGCGGCTGGTCCTGCAGCATGTGTTCTCCGACGAGCCGACCGATTCGCCGCTCAACATGGGCGTGATGAACCGCGACAAGATCGGCGAGTTCCTCGCCACCGTGGTGCCCGCGGCGACGATCGACCATGTCTATGTCTGCGGCCCCTTCCAGATGAACGACGAGGCCGAGGCCGCGCTGCTGGCGGCCGGCGTGCCGGGCGAGCGTATCCACATCGAGCGCTTCGGCGTCGCACTTCCCGCCGGTGCCCCGGTGGGTGCCGTGGTGCACGAGGCGATGCCGGGCGACGCCGAACAGGCGAAAGTAGTCATCATTCGCGACGGCATGCAGCGCGAATTCGAGTTCCGCAAGGACCAGCCGAGCATCCTCGACGCCGCCTCGGCGGCCGGGCTGGAAGTGCCGTTTTCCTGCACCTCGGGTGTCTGCGGCACCTGCCGCTGCAAGTTGGTCGAGGGCCAGGTGCGCATGGAGCGCAACTTCGCGCTGGACAAGGCCGAGGTTGCCGCAGGCTTTGTCCTCGCCTGCCAGGCGCATCCGCTCACCGAACGCGTGGTGCTGTCCTTCGACG
>DAIOGL010000158.1:0-6317 GCA_036745235.1 Sulfuritalea sp. | reverse complement strand
GCAGGCGACAAGGCAAGCCGCTGCGCAGTCAGCCGGAGCGCAGTGAGCGCGGTACGGAAAGCGTCAGCCGTCATGAAGCGCGGCTGACGCTATCGACTCAACCGGAAATCCTCGCCGTCACATGCCGCCGAGCCGCTTGGCATACGAAACCGCGTAGGCGGGCGAGCGGAACTGCAGCACCGGATCCTTGGTCGGGGCGACGCCGTCGCTCATGACCAGCGGATCGAAGTTGATGGGCTCGCACTCGGCGCCTTTTTGCGGCATGGCGCTCGTGATGGTCAGGGTGCCCACCTTGAGCTGCTTGCGGTCTTCGGGCCAGGCCAGCGTCGGGTTGTCCTCCGGATCGCCGGCGACGCCGATGGTCAGCATCATGTCCCAGCGCACGGGCCCCTGTCCGGTGCGACTGATCAGCGCCTGCTCGAGAAAGTTGGCGCCGGCCGTCTTGAGTTCGTCGTCGGTCAGACGCTTCTCTCCGTCCTGCGGGACGAAACGCCAGCGCACCAGCGTGGTCTGCTTCTTCGCGTTGATGAACTTGAAGGTGTGGATGCCCCAGTAGGAACTGTTGGCGTAGCTGGCCGGCGGATTGTTGGCGGCCAGGTAGTCGGCTTGCGCCAGGTTGTCGGGATGGCTCGCCTTGAAGGCCTTCATCTTTTCCGGGTCGGGCTTGCCGGTGGCCGGGTCGGGCTGCAGGGCCATCATCAGGTCGAGGAAGGTCTGCGGATTGGAGGCGCCGAACATCGGGGTGTTGAGCATCGCCATCTGGTGCAGCTTGCCGCCCGGCAGCTTGAACTGCAGCGCCATGCCGCGCACGCTTTTCGCCGTATCGGGCGCCTTCGGATTGCCGCCGGAAAGCGAGAAGCGCGCGACGACCGGCACCGGCTTGCCGGAAAACAGCGCAGAGCGGGTGTAGCGTGCGGCATCCTTGCTGCCGACGAATTCGCCGGTCGCGCAGCTGCCCTTGATGTGGTTGCGCCGCTGGCCCGGATTCACGCCGAAGGCGCCTTCGATCGCCGCGACCACCTGGTCGGGCGCCACGGGGTTTTCCGCCGCCATCGCCAGGGGGGCGCCGAGCGCGACGAGTCCGGCCAGCGCACAGCGCGGCAAAGCATTCATTTGCATTGTTCGATTCCTTCGTCAGTTGGAGTAGGGGTCTTACTTGCGGTCAAGCTGGTCATAGACCGCCGTCGCGATCTGCGCCAACTTGCCTTTGTCGATTGCGGCCGAGAGTGCGTAGCCGAACTTGCCGTCGATCCAGTAGAAGACATTGACCTGGCCTTCCTTCGCGAAGCGGAAGGCGCTGTCCTGGTTCGTGGCGTTGTCGGTGGAAACATACAGCGTCAGCCGCTGCCCAGTCGCGTCCTGATACATGAATTGCGCGACGGGACCGCTGTTGCCGGGCAGCAGGCGGCCACCGATCAACTCGAAGCCGAGCGTGCCGAGCTTGGGCGGCCGCACCGCTGTGCCAAGGCGCTTGGATAGCCAGGCGACGAGCTGGTCTTCATTCTCCGCGCTGACCTCCACTGGCCGGCGCACGTCGGGGCTGAACACGGCGTGGGCGACCGCGGCCCGACGCGGCAGCGAGAGCGGCGATTTGGCCAGGCTCTCCGCTGACGGGTAGCGGTCGTGCGTCATCCAGCCGGCCAGGCCGCCGATCAGCGCAATGACTACGCTGGCGGCGATGCGCTGCAACGACCAGCGTTCGAGCAAAGGTTTTGGCGGACGCTCGACCGCGGCGGCAGGCGGCGGCGATGCGAGCGCTGCCAGCGCTTCCGGCAGCGGTTCGTCCAGCACGGGGTCGAACAGGGACTTGAGCGCCTGCTTCTGCTCCAGGTAGGCACTCAGGCGCTCGCCCTCGGCCGGCTGGGATGCCAGCCAGCCTTCCACTTCGGCGCGCCGCGCGGCGGGCAGGGCGGCATCGACCCAGGCTTGGAGGTCGGCTTCGGTGACCGGCAGCGCGCTCATCGCACGACCCTCAACCTGGCGTTCGCGTTGTCGCCGTTCATGATCAGGCGCAGCCTTTCCCGTCCGCGCGACAGGCGCGACATGACGGTGCCGACGGGAATGCCCAGCGTGGTGGCGATGTCTGCATAGCTCATTTCTTCCAGGGCGACGAGCAGCAGGACTTCGCGCTGTTCGTCGGGGAGGTGGTTCAAGGCGGATTCGATGTCGCGCAACTCCAGTGCGTCGGTTTGCGTCGGGCGCGTCGGCAGCTCGAGATCGTCATCGCCGATCGATTGCGTGGAAAGGCCGGGCCGGCGCAGCTGATCGACACGCAGGTTGTGCATGATGCCGAACAGCCAGGCCCGCAGGTCGCTGCCGGGTCGCCATTGAAAGAGCCGCGACCAGGCCCGTTCCAGCGTGTCCTGCACCAGGTCGTCGGCCGCCGCGCGATCGCCGAGCATCGCCCGCGCATACCGGCGCAGGCGGGGAATCTCGGCGAGGATCGCGCGGCTATCCACGCCGGATCAGGGCTTGGCGACGTGCCAGACGCCGTTGAAGCCGTCGCCGGTCGTGTCGCCCGGTTTCTGGTCCTTGGCCCAGTAGTACAGCGGCTTGCCCTTCAGCGCCCACTGCTTCTTGCCGTCGTCGCGGGTGATGATGCTGTAGTCGCCGCTGGCGGCATCGCTGTCCATCGCATAGAGCGGGGGCCAGTTGGTGGCGCAGGGGCCGTTGCAGGCGCTCTTGCCGCCGGCGTCCTTGTCGAAGGTATAGAGCGTCAGGCCGTTGCTGCCGGTGACAATGCCCTTGGACACCATGGCCGGCGCCGCGGCAAAGGCCGCGAGCGACGCGGACGCAAGCAGGGCAAAAACGAGTTTGTGCATTTTCATTTTGGTCTCCGTTGGGGTTTGGGGTGCTACCCCTGCATTAACGGCGAGACGCCTGCATTTATTCCCGGCACCGCAAAATAATTCTTCCGGCGCGACCGAATTCCGTGGCTCAGCCCGCGTCCGGATAGTCGGCGCCGAGCGAAACCTCGCGCCACTTCTCCATTTCCGCAGCGAAGTCCTTGAGCTTCGCGGCGGTCAGGTCGTAGGCCGGCTTGCCCAGCATCAGATGCAGCGGCGGTTCCGGCGATTCGACAGCCCGGATGATCGCCTCCGCCGCGCGCACCGGGTCACCCTGCTGGGTGCCGCTGTAGCGCTGGACCGCTTGGCGCCGTGCGCCGGCCAGCTTGGCGTAGTCGGCAATGGCGTTCTTCGGCACCTTGAGCGAGCGGCCCGCCCAATCCGTGCGGAACGGCCCCGGCTCGACGATGGTGACCCTGATGCCGAGCGGTGCGGTTTCCTTCGCCAGCGCTTCGGAGAGGCCCTCCACGGCGAACTTGGTGGCGTTGTAATAGCCGATGCCGGGAAAGCCGATCAGGCCGCCCACGGACGAGATGTTGACGATGTGGCCATGGCGGCGCGCGCGCATGCCGGGGAGCACGGCCCGGCTCATGTTGGCCAGCCCGAAAACGTTCGTCTCGAACATGGCGCGGACCTCGTCGTCCTCGCCTTCTTCCAGAGCCGAGAGGTAGCCGTAACCGGCGTTGTTCACCAGTACGTCGATGCGGCCGAAGCGCTTTTCGGCCTGCGCCACGACGTCGGCGATTTGCTGCGGCACGGTGACGTCGAGTGCGGCGACCAGCGCATTGGGCTGCGCGGCGAATTCGTCGAGGGTCGCCGGGTTGCGCGCCGTCACCGCCACGCTGTTGCCGCGCGCAAGCAGCACGTGCGAGAGCTCGCGGCCGAAGCCCGTCGAGCAACCGGTGATGAGCCAGACCGCATTGTTGGAAGCCATGTTCAACTCCTGTTCGAAAAAGTGGGGCGCGTTAGGAATGCCGGGCCGCGCGATCCAGCCAGTCGGTGACCAGCGGCCAGAGGGCGGTTTCGCTTTGCGGCTTGAAGAAGCCGAAGTGGCCGATGCGCGGCAGGCCGTGTTGCGCGGGTTCCAGCACGCGGTAGTCGACGGGCCGCTTGCGGTAGGCGCCATGCAGCATGCGCGAACCGTTTTCGAGCAGCAGCTCGTCGTCGGCGAAGCTCAGCGCGAGCACGGGGTAGTCGGCGCTCGCATATGCCTCGCGCGCGCCGGGCTCGCCGGTAAGCAGGTAGTCGGGTGTCAGGCACCAGCGCCGCCACTGGAACATCGCGCCGGTGGGCAGATCGCCGATGACGCCCAGGCGCGCGCCGGGGAAGTAGCCGAAGATGGGGCAGAACACGGGCGCCAGCACATGCCACATCAGCGGCGCCGAGCGGCGGATGCGCGGCGTGTTGTGGCGCAGCGAGCCGCTGCCGACGGCGATGTTGACCAGGCCGGCGAGGCGCTCGCGCGAAGGCAGCAGCGGCGCGACCTGGCCGCCGAAGCTGTGGCCGACGACGAACACGGGCCGCCTGGGCGACATCTCGCTGATCTGCCGCAGCAGGGCGTCGTAGTCCTTGTTGGTCCAGTCGCTGAGGGTGGCCTTGAAGCGGCGCATCGAGCCGGTCCGCGATTCGCCGATGCCGCGGTAATCGAAGGTCCATGCGGTGTAGCCGCGTGTGGCGAGATGCCGGGCGAAGGGCGCATAGAAGGACTGCGGCACGGCCATCGCCGCGGCGATGATGACGTGGCCCTTGACGGCGTCATGCGGGTCGAAGCGGTAGGCGGCGAGCGGGTGGCCGTCCGCGGCGGTGAAGGTGACGCGCTTCATGGATCGTCTCAGTAGCGTATCGGCGTCGACAGCACGGCCATCGTGACGCGCGCGACGCAGACCAGCTTGTCCGCCTCGTCGTGGATGCGCACATCCCAGACATGGCTGCTGCGCCCCAGATGCAGGGGCCGCGCGGTGCCGTACACCCAGCCGCTCTCGACGGCGCGCACATGGTTGGCATTGATCTCCTGGCCGACGCAGTGGAACTTCGCGGGATCGACGACGAAGGCCGCCGCCCACGAACTCAGGGTTTCGGCCAGCACCATCGAGACGCCGCCGTGGAGGACGCCGGCCGGCTGCCGGGTGCGGTGATCGACGGGCATGCGCCCCTTGAGATAGTCGTCGCCGGCCTCGATCAGCTCGATGCCGAGGTGGCCGTTGGCGCAGCCCTGACCGCGCCGGTTCGCTTCGTCCAGGGGAAAAGTGGTGTGCCAGATCGCCATGTTTCAATAGTTCATGCGGAAAGTTTTGGCGGGAACTATACCCCACCGCAGCCGGCGCCTCGCCCGGTGCCGTTTGCATCAGGGCGCCGGCAACCGATTAAACTGCGTCGAGCTTTTCGGCGACGCCCGCGCGGCGCGATACCGCGACCGTTGCCGCCAACCGAAGGAGACCCCGATGGTATTGCTGGAATTTTCGATGGCGCCCTCCACCAAGGGCGAGAGCATGAGCCCCTGGGTGGCACGCATCCTCGACATTATCGACAAGAGCGGCCTGCCCTATCAGCTCACGCCCATGGGCACCATCATCGAGGGCGAGTGGGACGAGGTGATGGCCGTCGTCACCGCCTGCTTCAAGGCGATGCAGACCGACTGCGACCGGATCGGCACCCACATCAAGATCGACTACCGCGCCGGCACGGGCAGCCGCATGAAATCGAAGATCGACGCGGTCGAGAAGAAACTCGGCCGCAAGCTTGCCACCTGACACGGGGCAAAGGGGGGCTCACGCTACGGTCATGGCGACACCCCCCCTTCGCGGGGAAGTGCTCTGATCAGCGGACGCTGACAGGCAGCGCCACCCGAAAGCATGCGCCGGAATCAGAGTTCTCGGCAAGCGTCAAGGTACCGCCCAAGTGGCGCAAGATTTGCCAACTGATGGTCAGGCCGAGGCCGGCGCCGCTCGCGCCGGTTTGCGTGTGCGCCCATCCGCGCACGAATTTCGAAAAAATTCGCTCACGTTCCTCCGGCCGGATGCCCGGTCCGTTGTCGCTGATGAACACCTCATAGGTTCCCTCGCGAATGCGACTGGTAATTTGCACTTGCGGCTGCGGACTCGTGTTGTACTTTATGGCGTTCGAAATCAGGTTGATGAACACCTGGGCAATGCGATCGGCATTGGCCCTGACCGCCACCCCTGCGACGCGCTCGCCGCTGGACAAGCGCACATTGGTCGTCGCAACCAGCCCCTGACAGACGTGAATGGAATTGTCCAGCGCGACTTCCGGATCAATCAGCGTCACGTCGACCGGGGCCTCTCCCCGCTCGAGCATGTTCAAGTCCAGCGTGCTGTCCAGCAACCGCGTCAGGCGTTCACTCTCCTCGTTGATGATGCGCACGAAGCGAGCGGCCTTTTCCGGCTTCAGGTCGGGAGTATGGCGAAGAATTTCGGAGAATGACCGGATCGAGGCCATCGGGGTGCGAACCTC
>DAIOGL010000157.1:4002-6332 GCA_036745235.1 Sulfuritalea sp. | reverse complement strand
AGGCCGACAAGGTGAAAGCCGAAGCCAAGACCGACAAGGCTGCCGCCAAGGCCGATACCGCCGCCGTCAAGGCAGAGGGCAAGGCTGATGTGAAGGCCGCAACCGCCAAGGCCGATGCGAAGGCCGCCGCCAAGTAATTGGCAGCCAAGCCTCAGGAAAAAGACAGGCTTGCCTGTCTTTTTTTTCGTCCCGGGCAGGCGCCGGACATGGTATTCAGCGGAGTGTCCGCCGCTTGAGAGCGCAACGCAGATGAAGGCATGGCTGTTGCCGCTAAGGTTTTTGCTGGTCGCTGCGGTCTGCCTCGGTGCAGGCCTTGCTCGCGGCGAGCCTGCGGATACGAGCGCTTCCGCCGCCCTTCGCGCCAGGTACGGCCAATTGCAGGATCAACTCGCCCGCAACCCGTTTCAGCGTCCGCTGTACCTGGAATCGAGCGAGGCCGCCGAGGCGGTAACGGGAAGCATCCATGCCCTCATCGATTATCCGTTCGCCACCGCGGGCGCCGCGCTGAACGGGCCGGCACACTGGTGCGACATTCTGCTGCTGCATCTGAATACCAAGTACTGCCGCGCCACGATCGACAGCCGCGGCAGCTCGCTCCGGGTCCATATCGGCAAGAAGCACGAGCAGCAACTGAATGATGCCTACCCGGTGGATTTTGCCTATCGCGTTGCCGCCGCAACGCCTGACTACCTGAAGGTCATGCTGACAGCGGAGGAGGGGCCGCTCAGCACTCGCGACTACCGGATCGTGCTCGAAGCGGCGCCGCTCGAAGGCGGCCGCACCGTACTGCATTTGTCATATTCGTACGGCTATGGGTTTGCCGGTCGGGTCGCGATGCAGGCGTACCTCGCCACCATCGGTCGCGGCAAGGCGGGATTCACCGTGGTGGACAAGCAAGCCGACGGGCGCCCGATCTACATCGATGGCATGCGCGGCCTGGTGGAACGCAACACCATGCGCTACTACCTCGCCATCGAAGCCTATCTCGGCGCCCTGTCCGCGCCGCCGCAGGCACGGCTTGAACAGAGCCTGCGCGACTGGTTTGCGGCCAGCGAACGCTATCCGCGTCAACTCCATGAGCTGGAACAGAACGAATATCTCGTCATGAAGCGCAACGAGTATTTCCGTTCGAAGGGCGAGGCGCGGGTGCCTTGACGGCTGGCCCTTCCGATCCGGCGCTGATCGACGCGGCTTGAAAGTCGGCGCCGGCGATACGGCGGCTTGCGCACTATCTACAGCCCTGCCGCCGGCGCGACGACGTCGTAGGCACCGAAGAGTATTTGTGCCGACCGGGTCTCCGGCAGCACATAGACGATGCCATTGGTGCCGGTGAAGGCCGGACGCACCACCAGGTTGAAGAACTGCGCCGGAACATTGATGCAGCCATATGAAATCCGGTTGTCGAGCGGCGTCGGCGTGGCCATGCGCTGCAAGCGGTGCTCCGCCGCCTTGGCGCTGACCACCGGATGCATGGAGATGGCGCCGGCGTAATCCACCCAGAGAATCTCCTTCCCTTTCAGATTGTGGTCCAGCGACGCCACGAAGCGGCCGGCGGGGGTCGTGCGTTCTTCGGGAAGGATAGTGGACAAGGCGCGATTGCCGATGCCGGGGACGGCGTCATCACCCACTGCCAGTCCGACCAGAGCGGGGGCTGCGCCACGCAGATGTCCGTTGGCATCGAAGATGAATACCTTGGCATCCTTCTTGTCGACAATCGCGAACGGCATGCCCTGACTGTCGCCCGAATCGACGACCCAGTTCGCCACGGCACGGGCGTCCCGGGATGCGCTCTCCTGTTCGAATCCGGCGTGTTTGAAGCGGTGTGCCAGCAGCGGTTCCACCTCGACGGCGGTGGCGATACCGACCCGCGTCGCTGGAAAGACGGACGCGGCAGGCACGCCGGGATCACCCGCCGCGAAGGCCGGGCACGAGGAAAGGCTTGCAGCGAGGAGACCGAGGAAGGTTCCGCGGGACGCTGTGGCAAGGATCGAGCGCACGCCCCAAGCTGCCTTGTGCGGTACATCATGTGGCATCGGGAGGTAACCCTTGTCCGGCGCTGGGTGTGGCGGATCCCGCTCCGCGTGCTTCATGAGTCGGCGGAGCGGGATCCGTTGCTGAAGCGGCTCTCAGTTGCGGTCCTGTTTGCGAGGACGCACGGGGGCCACGTAGATCGGCTGCGGTTCTTCCACGACCCGCGGTGGCGGCACGATGACCGGCGGCGGTGCAATGCTCAACAATTGGGGCGGGATGCCGGCCAGTTCAACGCGGGGCATCAGGCGCGGCTCGACGGCGAACGCTGCCGGCAAGAAGACCTCGGGGCCCATCATTTC
>DAIOGL010000157.1:2348-3902 GCA_036745235.1 Sulfuritalea sp. | reverse complement strand
GGTCGTGGAAACTGCCGCGTTGATATTCACGTCGCCGACGGCGTTCAATGTAAGTGTGGCGGTGGCCACCGGCGTCCAGGTGAGCGCCGAGGCTATGGTGATATCGCCGCGCCCGCTTGGGGGCAATCCCTGTACGCCGGTATTTGTCGTGGTGATGGTGACGTTGGTGCCGCCACCCGCTTCCAATGCGGTTCTGAGGTTGGTGACATTCAAGGTCGACGTGTTCACGCCGCTATCGGGCGCGTAGACGCCGCCGACCGGCGCCACCGGGATGCCGGCCGTGACGGCAGCGCTGATCGTTATGTCCGCCGGATCGAGCAGCCACGTGCCGCCCTTGCCGTTCGGTGCGCTGGCGTTGATGCCGATGTTCCCCACATCCAGCCAATGACCGGAGGTCTCGATCAGGCCGCCGTTGCCGCCCTGCGCACCGCCGCGCGCCGTGATGCTGCCATAGGCGCGCGTCGATTCGTCGGACCAGAGGATGACCGTGCCGCCGCTGCCGTTGGTGACTGCATCCGCCGCAATCGTGGAATCGGCACTCATGTAGGTCGCGGCGGCGTTCTGCACGGCCGGGTTGTTGCCCTGGTAGCCGCCGCCGATCAGCACGATTCCGCCGCCTGCGTCGCCGGAGGCATTGATGTTCGCGCCGAGCAGGCCGACATGATGGCCGGTAACGGTGACGGCGCCGCCGGTCTGGCCTGCACCGGTGCCGGAAACATCCAGCGTGCCGCCCACGTTCATTGTCCCGCTCTGCATGTCACCGAGCAGCCGGATCGTGCCGTTGTGGTTTTCGATAGTCCGCGCCTGGATCACGCCGGTGTTGTTCACCGCGCTCTGCAGCAGGTCTCCCGCTGCCATTGCCGTCAGCAGCACCTGGCCGCCGTCGGCGTGGATCAGCCCGCCGTTCTGGACCAGCGCATTTACCGCGCCCTGGCTCACCGTGACACTCAGCAGGCCGTCACCGGCTACGTCGAGGGTGATGGCGTTGCCGGCGGCGAGCGCCACCGTGCCGAGCCTCGCGACGATGACGCCGTCGTTGCCGACGCTGGCGCCGAGCAGCGCGACTGAGCCGCCCCCGGCATTGATCGTTCCCTGATTGAGCACCGCCGCGTTGCTGCCGCCGGCGAACTGGTATCGGCCGGCCATGAAATCGCCGTCGGTGACATTGAGGGTGGAGGCTACCAGCCCGCCGACGTTGACCTGCGCGCCCCTGGCGAACAGGACGCCGTGCGGATTGACCAGGAACACCTTGCCGTTTGCCGACAGGCTGCCGAAGATGCTCGAAGGATCCGGACCCAGCACCCGGTTGAGTGCGACCGAACTGCTGTTGGGCTGCACGAACTGGACCGCTTCCGTTGCCCCGATGTTGAAGCTCTGCCAGTTGATTGCCACGTTCTGGCTCGCCTGGGTGATGGTCGTGCTGCCCGCGGTGCTGCTGATGCCGGCGGCACCTTCGGTAACGACGCCGCCGACGGGCAGGGCGTAGGCATTGGTGCCAAACACCATCATCACGGAAATTGCGAGGGCCTTCAGCGCGAAGCGCTCACCCTTCGC
>DAIOGL010000157.1:0-2248 GCA_036745235.1 Sulfuritalea sp. | reverse complement strand
CCCTGGTCAGAAATATTTCACGAGTTGTATCCAGAAGCGGCCCGACTTGTCCGGCGCTGAAGTCGGCTTCTCATTACCCAGCTTGAAGGCGTAGTAGGCCCGTGCCAGGAAGTTGTTGGACTCGGCCCAACTCACTCCTACGCCGGCACCGCTGAGCGTTCGGGTGTTATCCCCGGCAGCCCACGGATTCTTGTGCGTGGTGACGCTGCCGGTATCGACGAAGCCGATCAAATGCATCTGCCCCGGCATCGTTTGGGAGTACTTCGGCAGGAGATATCGGGCTTCCAGATTCAGTACATAGCCCTCGTCCGCATAGGCCTCGCCTTCCGGATAGGCCCGCACGCCATACATGCCGCCGAGTTCCATCTTCTCCGACGAGTCGAGATTCTTCGAGGCGATCTGGCCGTTGATGGAGGCGGATAGCGAGACCAGGTCGGTCACGCGCTGCAGCCGCGTGGCCCTGAAGCCGAGCTTGTCGAAATGACCGTTGGTTCTCGCCGTCGCCGCATCGATGGTCCGCGCGGCGGGCGTCTCGATGTCGATCTCGCCCGTGGCCCAGGTCAGCGAATAGCTGGTCACACCACCGCCGCCGAAGCGGTCGCGCTGGTTGCCGTAGAGGCTGCCCGAAAGGACCTGGGCTTTCTTGTCGGTCAGCCCCGGCGGTGTGGTGGAGTCGACCTTGTCCTGAAATGTCTTGTCTTCGTAGACGAGGCCGAGGTTGAGATTGCTGTTGCGCGAGCGGATCAGGGGATAGCTGCCATAGATACTGGCGATTTCCGCCGTGCCGTGGGCCTGCAGACTCTCGAACTCCTCACCCAGCTTGTATCGCAGGGCGCTGTATGCCACGCCGGCGGTGGCTTTGCCGAACTGCATCTGATACGAGGCGCGGGCATAGTTCAGTCCGGACCCGGAGGTCATTGCCCGCAACGAGGCGACGTCGCCATGTCCTGCCAGGTTATTGAGGTTGACCGTCGCTCCCAGGCGGTATTCGCCGGTGTAGCGATTGCCCGCATTGTCGAAATCGACTTCGCCCGAGACGGTGGGGCCCGGCGTGAGATTCACGATGAGGTCGGACGCTCCGACCGAGGCGCCGGGAACCAGGGCTGCCTTGACGTCGACGCCGGGAACGTCGGACAACAGCAGCAGACGGTTGCCAAGCGGCTCGGATTCGATCACGTCGCCCGGGTTCAAGCCGCCGAGAAGGTCAGTGGCCAGGCCATCGGAGAGCCTGGTCTGGTTGTTCAGCGTTACCTTGCCGTAGCGACCCTCGATGACGGCGATGGTGACCGCGCCGTCCTTGATGTCCTGCGCCGGCAGATAGGCCTGGGCGACGAAGTAGCCGTTGTTGCGGTAGTGATCGCCAATCTTCGTGGCCATGACGCGCAACTCGGTGAGCGTCAGTTCGCTTCCCGGCATGAAGCCGGTCAGGGCGAGCAATTCGGCTTCGGAATACACCTGAGCGCCCGTCACGCTGAGGCTCTTGACCAGAATCTTGACGGTATCGGCTTCCGTCGTGGGCGGAATGCCGCCCGGCTCGACCTCGACATTCGGTTCGAATTTCTGCGGGAGCGGGGCAGATGGAATCTGCTGCATCTGACTGCCGGCGTCCGGCCGCTGCTGGGCAAAGGCGGTGGAGCTCAACGCCAACAAGGCAATAATCAATGGCTTCTTATTAAACATGAGTCGTCCTATCGTTCTTTGTGATTGAGGATTTGCTGCGAATGCTCATCAGATTGCCCGCGACCGCGAAACGGTTCTGTGCGGTGGCGCGCATAGCGCAATGGAGGTCGATGTCGCTGCGCTTCCGGCTATCGGCCCGACACTCATTACTCGCCGATGGGCGAGAGTCGGCGCCGGCGATACGGCGATTGAGGACGAAGAATCGGAGACAGGTTTCAAGCAGCGGGGTTTCGCCGTATGTGCGACAGCGCACAGATCGGAATCCGGTGCGGCCTCAGAGTCGAAACCAAGTTCCCGCAGTTACTTGCGTGGGGCGATCCCGATCCGACTCACCACAGGAGATAGACATGAATTCCGCATTCAAGAAAATGATCTGCCGCTTTCTCGCCATTGCACTCGTAGCACTGCCCTTCCAAACCGCGCAGGCCGGCATGATCGGGACGGACCAGGTGAATACCGCCGCTACCGTTCAGGTCGATCGCAATCTGGTATCGAGCTACCTGAGCCGCGCCCAGACCGTGAGCGAGTTTCAGGCCGTTGGCCTCGATACGCAGACTGCGCTCGATCG
>DAIOGL010000156.1:0-6360 GCA_036745235.1 Sulfuritalea sp. | reverse complement strand
CCTCCGTTTGTTACGGTGTGGTAACGATCTTACGCCTGTTTCTTCGCCTGCATTTCCGGCTCGCCACGATGACAGTCCCCAATGCCATGAATCCGTGATGTTTTCTGTAGCTGGCACGACTCTCGCCTCTATCCGGTCGAACAGCATGTCAAGACATTCATCGTGAACCATCCCTCCTCCCTGCCATCGATCGCCGCCACCGCGGCAAGCGCCCTTCAGGCCTCGCCGCATGGGGCGCCGTGCCGCCGGCGCCGACTTTCGCCCGCCAGCCTCCGGACGGCCACAACGGGGCAAGGATGCTTCCGCCACCGCGACTTCACGTTACCGGAAGGTAACGGCGCCATTCAACCGCAATGAAGGCAACAACCTACAGGAGTCAATGATATGGAACTCGGACGAAGAGGTTTTATCAAGGGCATGGGCGCCCTCGGTGGTGCGGCGGCTTCCGGTGTCGGCTTCGATGCCCTCGCCGCGGCGGCGAAAGCCAAGCCCGCTGCCGCGGCCAAGTCGATGAAGGTGACGACCTTCAAGTCCCACTGCTCGATCTGCCCGAACTTCTGCGGCATCCAGGGCAATGTGGTGAACGGCATCGTCAAGTCCATCTACCCCGACGCGGCGAGCGCAGACGTCTTTAACCATGGAATCTGCCCCAAGGGCGCCTCGGGCATGTACAACACCTACGATCCCTACCGCCTGAAGAAGCCGCTGAAGCGCACGAATCCGAAGAAGGGGCCGAACGAGAACCCGGGTTTTGTCGAGATCAGTTGGGACGAGGCGTTCTCGCTGCTCGGCGAGCGACTCAAAAAGATCAAGGCCGACAATCCGTCGAAACTGGTTTTCCAGTGGGGTCAGGGCAAATACCTGATTGGCGACAACAACATGAAGGCATGGTGCTCGGCGTTCGGCACGCCGAATGGCATCCATCGCACGACGCTGTGCGAAGCGGCGCGCCACGTGGCGGACGAGCTGACCTGGGGCTACCACGGCCATCTGCCCGACCTCGCGCACACCAATCTCCTGCTCAACTTCGGTGCCAACTATCACGAAGGCGAACAGGATTCGCGCTGGCTCGACTGGGCGACGGCGCAAGCGCGCGAGCGCGGCATGAAGGCCGTGGTCATCGAGCCGCGCCTATCCGGTTGTGCCGCCAAGGCGGACGAATGGGTACCGGTGCGCCCGGGCAAGGACGTGGTGATGATCCTGGCCATGTGCAAGCTGCTGATCGATGCCGGCACGATCGACGAGGACTATCTCGTCACCTTTACCAATTCGCCGCACCTGGTGGGCGCCGATGGCAAGGTGCTGCTGGACAAGGACGGCAAGACTCCCCTGGTTTGGGACACCGTCACCAATGCCGCTTCCGCCTACACCGCCAACGTCAAGCCGGCGTTGAAGGGCAGCTACACGGTAGACGGCAGGCCGGTGCGCACCGCCTTCACCGTGTTCATCGACAGCCTCAAGGACATCACGCCGCAATACGCCGAGGAAGTCTCGGGCGTGCCGGCCGCGACCATCACCCGACTCGCGGCAACATTCGCGAGGGAGGCGCACATCGGCGAGTTCAAGGAAATCGACGGCGTCAAGCTTCGCTACCGGCCGGTGGCGGCCTACACTTTCCGCGGCCTGTCGGCCAAGGAATTCGGCGTGCAGAACAATCGCGCCAAGCTGATCCTCAACATGCTGGTAGGCGCGCTCGACGCGGTGGGCGGCTTGCTGCTCAACCATCCGAACAATCATCCGGAATACCTGGAACCCGCCAAGTGCGAGTATCCGCCGAAGCGCACGGACATGCAGCAAACGGTGTTCCATCCGAACTCGCACCACAACATCGGGCAGCAGACCAACATCACGCTGCTCGACCCGAAGTCCTGGGGCCTGCCTTACGTGCCCGAGATGCAGATTTTCTACGGCACCAACCGGGCGGTCTCGACATCGAATGCCTGGCAGCAGTTCGAGGGCATGAGCAAGCTATTCACCGTGGTAATCGACATCGTGATGACCGAAACCGCGTGGTACGGCGACATCGTCCTGCCCGACAAGACCTATCTCGAATCGTGGCACAACTCGCCGGCCAAGACCAATCCGGACAGCACAGGAATCGTCGCCATCCGTCAGCCGATGACCAACCCCTTCAACCTCGAGCACAACGCCACCTCGATTCTCTTCGAACTGGCCAAGCGTCTCGACATGCGCGACAAGTACCTCGAGGCGCTCAACAAGTCGTGGGGCCTCAAGGAGGTCAAGTTCAAGCCGGGCCGCGACTACACGACCGAAGAACAGGTAGCGACGATCTGGACCGACAAGACCAGGAAGGACTTCTCCTATGCCAAGGAGCATGCCTTCGTCGCCAAGAAGAAGGATGCCAAGGGCAAATATCTGCACGGCATCGATCCGGCATTCAAGGGCGCCGGCAAGCCGAAGATGAAGCTGTATGCGGATCACTTCGTCGGCACCTTCGAGAAGGTCGAGCAGGTCACCAGGGCCAACAACATCACGCGAATCGATCTCGCGAAGTACAAGATCGCCTATGCGCCACTGCCGGGCAAGGAACATGCATTCCCCACGCCGCATCGCGAGGCCGCGGACTTCCCCTTCTACCTCGTCACGCACAAGCTGATGCACCGCTACCAGACCGGCAACACGATCAACAACGCGATCACCAACAATGCGCTGGGGCCCGATCTCGACACAAACTATGTGGCCATCAACGCGCAGACGGCCAAGCAGATGGGCATCAAGACCGGCGACGCGGTGCAGATCGAGACCCGCGTCGGCAAGGTGAAGGGCACGGCCAAGGTGATGCAGGGCGTGCGCCCCGACACGCTGGCGGTGTCCTACCACTACGGCCAGTGGAGCCCCGGCTATGCGCCGGGCGCCGACAGGGGGACCTGGATCAATCAGGTGCTGGAGTTGCATCCGGATATTCCGTCGGGAATGAACTCCTTCAACGACACCAAGTGCAAGCTGACCAAAGCCTAAGGGAGCAAACCATCATGGCAAAATTTGGACGACTCATAGACTTGAAGCGCTGCATGGGCTGCCGCTCCTGCGTGGCCGCATGCGCGGTGGAAAATCACTTCACTCCCGATGCGCAATGGAACGCGATGATCGAGTACGAAGTTGGAACCTATCCCGAAGTGCGCATGATCTACAACACGATGAACTGCATGCACTGCGAGAAGCCGTCGTGCAAGGCGATCTGCGACAGGATAGGCGTCAAGGCCATCAGCAAGAACGAGTACGGTGTGGTGCTGATCGACTACAAGAAGTGCATCGGTTGCGGTTACTGCGCCTCGGTCTGTCCCTATGGCGTGCCGCAGATGAATGCCGAGCTGAAGCCGCTGTACCCGGGAAAGGGCCCGCAGGGGGCCGAAACCTTCGCCTATGCCGATCGTCATCCGACCCATCAGAAGAGGGCGAAGACCGCCGAGAAGTGCACCTTCTGCTGGCACAAGATCGAAAAGGCGATCAAGGACGGCAAGACCGACCGCATCGGCAAGGATCAGGACTACACGCCGGCCTGCGATCTGGTCTGTCCGACTCAGGCACGCTGGTTCGGCGACCTCGACGATCCGAAGTCCGAAATCTCCATGCGCATCAAGGAGACCAAGGCGGTACAGCTGAAGACGCACTTCGGCAACAAGCCGCAGGTGTACTACACACTGGATAAAGGAGCCAAGTCATGAAGGCACTTGTCGCATCACTTGCGCTTGGATTGAGCCTGGCAATGGCGCCGGCCTTCGGCGCCGACGCACCGGTCAAGAAGAAGTATCACCTGACCGGCAAGCCGTCGATGGCCGTCGAAGGCCGCTTCCACAAACTGCACGAGAAGCAGGAAAAACTTGAGTGCAACGATTGCCACGAAAAGGTGCAGGAGGACATCCTGTACCTGCGCAAGGACGATCGCATGTCGCAAAAGCTGTCGGACGAGGGCCAGGTCGACCGCAAGGGCTGCCTGACCTGCCACAAGCCCGGCTACATACCGAACGGTCCGCACTCGTTCTGGGGAGTCTGAGCGTGACTATCGCATCGGCCGCGACCCTGGCGGAAATTGCCGGACGTCGCGGCCGCAGTTATTGGCTGCTTGCCAGCGGCTTCGCCGAGGCGCCGGGACGGGCGCTTTTCGGCGACCTCATCGCCGCACTGGGCCCGGTAGATCCTGCCGAGCCGCTGGGCGTGGAGACCGCCGCGCTGGCGGACGCCGTGCAGGCGGCTTTGAGCACAGACGACGAGTCCGCCCTGCTCGCCATCGAGTTCACCAGATTGTTTGGCGCAATCTCGAAATCCCATGGCGGCTCGCCGCCCTTCGAGTCCGTCGTGCGGACCGGCCACTGGGGCGGAGACGCCGTGCTGGAAATCATCGCTGATTATGCAGATGCGGACATTGCGCCCCCCCTGCCGGAAGCCAGCCCGGTAGATCATCTCGCCACTGAATTGCGTTTTCTCGCCATTGCCTGCCATCGCGAGAGCGAAGCCTGGCAGGCGGAGGACACCCAGGCGGCAATGGGCTGGGTTCGGCGGGAAAGGAACTTTCTCGACCGGCATATCCTGCGCTGGGTGCCCGAATACTGCCTGAAGGCAGCAGACATGGCCGAGACCCCGTTCTATCGCGCATTGCTGACGATTACGCCTCGTGCCTGCATGCTCGACCGCGACGATATCGACGCCATACTGGAATCCGTGCCGGCTCTCGCCGCAAATGTCTGAGTCATTCGTTCCCGCGGCTGCTTCGACCCCCGGCCCTTCCGCTCGAACCGGCTGCCAGGGCAGTTTGCGCTTCATGGCAGCGGGAACACCGGCTCCGCACGATGGTGTGGTTTATCGGTCACGTGGTTCGGTCCTGATAATCGGCGACTCGCCCGCAGCGGCGGACGCCGCACGCCAACTGCACGAGCGTGCGCCCAAACTGCGAATCGTGCTGTTCGCACCAGGCGTTGCGGCGCTCGAGAATCTCCCGCCGGGCATCACCGCGGTCGGCGGCCGCATTGCTTCACTGCGAGGATATCTGGGGCGGTTTTCGGCATCGGTGCGCATCGCTGCCGACAAAGTCGACGACGCGGGCATATTCAGCGGCAACGAAGACCGGCATTTTGATCTGGTGCTCGATCTGTCTCGCGAACCGCTCGTTCCGCAGACAGTGCCGCCCCATGGCTACTATGCGCCGGGCAGCGATGTCGCGGCGCTGTCGCGTGCCCTGGATAGCCTGCCGCAACTGACCGGCGACTTTTACAAGCCGAAGTATTTCGATTACCGGCCCCAACTCTGTGCCCACCATGCCATGGGCGTCACCGGCTGCACGCGTTGTCTGGACGTCTGCGCGGCCGCAGCGATTCGTTCCACCGGCGAGAGGATCGAGGTGGATCCCTTCCTGTGTCAGGGTTGCGCAAGTTGCGCCCTGGCCTGCCCGACCGGAGCGCTGAGTCTTCCGCAGCCCGCCACGAAAGCCCTGAGAGCCAGGCTCGATGACCTGCTCTCGGCGCGCAGCGGCGATGCGGGCATCCTGGTGGTGCACGATGCCGCCGCGCGACATTTGCTGCCCGCGATGGACCCGTCCGCGGTTCTTTTGCTGGAAGCCGATCCGCTGGCGGCATTTTCGGACGTGCTGTGGTTGAGGGCGCTGCTCGATGGCGTCAGGGGTGTGGTACTGGCACCGGCGCCGACGATTGCGCCACGGAGCCGAGAACTGCTGGAAGAGAAGGTGGCAGAACTGCGCGCGATTCTTGTGAGTCTGGGCGGGGATCAGGCGGCGCTGCAGATCGCCGCACCGATGCATGTGGGCATCGCGATCGACAAGGTCGGGCATGGTGCGCACGCACTTGTGCGTGGCGATGGAGTCAGCGGCAATTCGTCAGACGAAAAGCGGGCAAACATTCTCGCGCTGGTCGATGCGCTGATCCGCAGCAAGCGGGAGAATGGGCAGTTGAGCGGAGCACTGGCTGAACCGGCAATGCTCGACCCCGGGGCTGCGTTCGGCACGGTTCTGGTCGATGCCGAAAAATGCACGCTTTGTCATGCCTGTACTCATCTATGTCCGACCGGCGCATTGAGTGGCCAGCTAAATCCTGCGCCGAAGCTGCATTTCAAGGAAAGCCTCTGCGTGCAATGTGATTTGTGTCGCGCCGGCTGCCCGGAAGCGGCCATTACGCTCCAGGCGCGATTTCTGCCCGACGCAGCGGCACGGCAGGCCTTGCGGGAACTGGCCGGCGATCAACTCGTGCCATGCAGCAGCTGCGGCACGCCCTTCATTGGGCGTCGCAAGCTGGCGACAGGTCTTGCGCTGATGCAGGAACACGCGATCAACATGCCGGGCGGCCTGGACAGCCTCCGGATGTGTCCGACATGCCGCCAACGTGAAGCAAT
>DAIOGL010000155.1:0-6362 GCA_036745235.1 Sulfuritalea sp. | reverse complement strand
ACGCGCGGCGTCAATTTCGCCGGCATGAAGGCCTCGCTGGCGGCGATGCCGGCCAAGTCGATCGTCGTCCTGCACGCCTGCTGCCACAACCCCACCGGCGCCGACCTCTCCGCCGCCCAGTGGGCCGAAGTAGTCGCCGCGGTCAAGGCGCGCGACCTCGTCGCCTTCATCGACATGGCCTACCAGGGCTTCGCCGACGGCATCAAGCCCGACGCCATCGCCCTCGACCTGTTCGCCGCTTCCGGACTGCAGTTTCTGGTCTCCAGCAGCTTCAGCAAGTCCTTCTCGCTCTACGGCGAGCGCGTCGGGGCGCTGACCATCGTCACGGCCGGCAAGGACGAATCGGCCCGCGTGCTCTCGCAGGTCAAGCGCGTGATCCGCACCAACTATTCCAACCCGCCCACCCACGGCGGCGCCGTGGTGGCCGCGGTGCTCTCCAGCCCCGAGCTGCGCCAGCAATGGGAGGACGAACTGGCCGGCATGCGCGAGCGCATCCGCACCATGCGCAACAGCCTGGTCGACAAGCTCACCGCCGCCGGCGCGACGGGCTTCGAGTTCATCAAGGTCCAGCGCGGCATGTTCAGCTACACCGGGCTCACCGCCGAGCAGGTGGAAAGGCTGCGCGCCGAGTTCGGCATCTACGCCGTCAACACCGGCCGCATCTGCGTTGCCGCACTCAACACGCGCAACATCGACTACGTCGCCAAGGCCATCGCCACGGTGCTGAAAAAGTAACAAAGCTATTGCGAGCCCCAAGGGGGGCGGCTATAATCCGCGCCTCTTGAATATTCCTCGATAGCTCAGTCGGTAGAGCGCCGGACTGTTAATCCGTAGGTCCCTGGTTCGAGCCCAGGTCGAGGAGCCAGACCCAGCAAGGCCCCGGAGGCTGTTGACCTTTCGGGGCCTTGCCCATTTGCGGCCCGGCGGCCAGCCAGGCCGCAAATGGCCGCCACAAAGGAACCCATGCATGAGCGCTTTGCCCAACTGTCCGCAATGCAATTCGGAATTGACTTACGAAGACGGCGAGATGTACGTCTGCCCGGAATGCGCCCATGAGTGGCCGCAGCAGGCCGCGGCAAGCACCGATGAAAAGCGCGTCGTGAAGGATTCCAACGGCAACGTGCTGCAGGACGGCGACACCGTGACCGTGATCAAGGACCTGAAGATCAAGGGCTCGTCCTCCGTGGTCAAGGTCGGCACCAAGGTGAAGAACATCCGCCTGGTCGAAGGCGATCACGACATCGACTGCAAGATCGACGGCATCGGGGCGATGTCGCTGAAATCGGAGTTCGTCAAGAAAATCTAGCCGCCAGAGAGCGGATTTCCCGGCTTTGCCGGTTTTTCAACCCTCATATTTCGAGCACTGTCATGTCCTCTACCGAGACCATCTACTGCTATCACTGCACCCGCCATCACCCCAAGGGTGAAATGCGCCAGATCGAAACCAAGGGCGGCAAGCGGTGGCGCTGCATCAAGTCCATCGAGGCCACCAAGAAGAGCAGCAGCCAGCGCGATGCCTTCGGCAAGACCGTCACCACGATCAACAAGTCCGAGAATCAGGCGCGCATCAAGGCCCGGCTGAATGCCGAGCGATTGCTGACGGCGGGATAGGACCGGCCGGCACCATCTGCATGAACGGAGCCATCGCCGACCTGCTGCAGCCGCTGGCGGAATTCGCTGAGCCGCTCGTCTACCGGCTCGCCGCCTACTTCATGACGAGTCTGCTGGACGATCCGGCGATGCTCGCCCTGGCGTTCTGCTGAATTGTCAGAAATTGTTTCCGGACAGGGAATCAGCGCAGCCACATGCTAGCCTGAACGAGTAGTAGCAAGTCAAGTACGCTTCCTCCTCCATTGCACCTTCGGGTGCCTTGAAAAGCCCGGCATTGCCCGGGCTTTTTTTTCTGGCGATGGACCTTGATCGCGATCAGCGGCGAACAATACTGCCGTCGCTTGCCTTCACTGCGGTGCCGGAGGCGAAGCCGGGATCCTTGTCGAAGCTGAAGGTCTTTTCCTCTCCGTTGTCGAAGCGCACCGCGACCTGCCACTTCTTGACGGACTTTATCTTCTGCTCGATCTTGTGGCCGGCATAAGCGCCGCCCGCTGCGCCTGCAACGGTGGCGACACTCCGCCCCGTGCCAGACCCTATCTGGTTTCCGAGCAAGGCGCCGGCGACTCCGCCTGCCACCATGCCCACGGGGCCGCCCTCACCCTCCTTCTCCACGACCTTCACCGACAGCACCTTGCCGCAGCCGGCACAGGTCTTGTCGCTACCGGCCGTGGCGCTCGCATGTTCCTTTTTGGCCTTGGCCAGCGCGGTTTCGTATTCGGTCTTGGCATCGCGCAGGCACTGCATGCGGATGCTGGAGGTGGATTCGTCGGCACAGAGCTTCCTGTCCTCCGCGTAACGGGTGGAAGCGGCCTTCTTCGCGGCGTCATAGCCCGCTTTGGGCGCCGTGTCCGAAGCAAAAGCGGAACCGGCCAGAAAAGTGCTTGCGACGATCAATGCGTACTGGATTTTCATGTCTCTCTCTGAGGTAAGGAACAGTTTTCAGCATGGCCCAATCTCCGGAAAAAGACCATGTCAAATCTCACGGACGGAAGACGGCAGGCCGCCCACGCGGCGGCGTGCCGCCAGGCCCACCGCGAGAGTACCGATGCCGCAGGCAAACAGCACGGGCTGCACCCCGGCCCAATGCGCGAGATGGCCGACGGTGAAGCTCCCCAGCGGCGCAATGCCGAGGAAAGCCATCGAGAAAATGGCCATCACCCGACCCCGGTAAGCATCTTCGACCTGCACCTGGATCATGGTGTTGCTGCCCGCGATGATGGTGATGACGGCGAAGCCCAGCACCATCACGATGGGAAAGGCGAGCGCCAGCCAATGATTGACGGCGAACACGGACAAGGCCGCGCCGGCCACCAGCACCGCGTCGGCCACGCGGCGCGGCAGCCGCTCCGTGTCCTGGCGGCTCGCGAGGTAAAGGCCGGCCAGCAGCGAGCCAATTCCGGCGCTGGCGATCAACAGCCCGTAGGTGCGCGCATCGCCGCGGAAGATTTCACTGGCGAAGAGCGGCATCAGCACCGCATACGGGGTGACCAGAAAACTGACGGCCGCCACCATCAGCAGGCGCGGCCGGATCTGGCGATGGCCCAGGACGTAGGCGACGCCTTCGCGGAAGGCGCGCCACGCAGGTGTGCCATCAGCGTTGTGCGGCTTGGTGTCGATTGCCAGCAGCGCGAGCAGCACCGCGAAATACGACACGGCATTGATTGCGAAGCACCAGGCCTCGCCGATGGTGGCGACGGCGAAGCCGGCCAGCGCCGGGCCGACGAAGCGGGCCGAATTCATCAACATCGAATTGAGCGCGATGGCGTTCGGCAAATCCTCGCGCTTGTCCACGAGCTGTGCCGAAAATGCCTGCCGTGCCGGCAGGTCGAGCGCATTGACGGTGCCGAGGACGAAGGCCAGACCGATCAGCCATTCCGTCGAAACCCGGCCCTGCCAGGTCAGCACCGTCAGGACCACGGCCTGCAGCATGGCGAGCGACTGGGTCGCGATCAGGATGCGGCGCCGGTCGAAGCGATCGGTCAGCACGCCCGCGAAGGGGCCGAGCAGCAGGATCGGAATCTGGCTGGCGAAGCCGACCATGCCGAGCACCGCCGCGGAATTGGACAGGCGGTAGGCGAGCCAGATCATGGCGATCTGCTGCATCCAGGTGCCGGCCAGCGAGATCAGTTGGCCCGCGAAGTAGAGCCGGTAGTTGCGGGAGGCGAGCGCCCGCGTAAAGACAGCGGAGAAGAAGCTCATCGGCGCGGCAGGCGGGCCTTCCCGTTGAGCTGACTGAGGCGGTGCATGGTGTGTTCCGGCATTCGAAAAGTTCGACGGGGAGCATTGTCGCCCATCCGCCAGGGGAAAGGCCAGACGTCAACGGCGCGGATCGGTCTCGACCCTGCCATTCGAAACGATCCGACGTAAGATAGCTCACCGGTCTGCCTCGGCAAGTGATCACCGCTGTCCAACGAAGGATCAGCGATTTCCGAAGGGGAACAGCATGTCCAGGTTGCTCAGATCCCTACTCATCGCCACCCTGATCAGTTCGGTGGCTATCTCGCCTGCATGGGCCGATCGCAATTCCTTTCACGGCGGAGCTCGCGTTCATGTGAATGGCTGGAATGCCCTCGCGCTTGCCTTGATCGGCACGGTGCTCTATCTGGCAGCCAAGGCGCCCCCTCCCCCGAATGCCCCGGCCCCGGTCTATCCCGCCCAGGTCGACCCCCAGCAACCCGCGACCACGGCGCAAGCGGCCGCCCCGACGGCGACCGAGCCTCAGCAAAACTGGTGGTACTACTGCGCCCAAGCCAACGGCTACTATCCCTACGTAACGACCTGCCCGACGGGCTGGACGAAGGTTTCGCCGGTGCCGCCGGGGCAGTAGAGGCTTGGCAACCCCACAACACCGGCTTGATATTCGGTAGCTTCCACTAGTCAAGCCACCGCATCACTTCGCGGTTCCATTCCTTTCAAACACATCGGCTCGATGCTGAACAAGAAATTCCTTTTTAGGTGTAAAGCGCTCCGGCAAATCTATTTGTTTCCCGTGGAGCGCCAATAGAGCTTCACGCATGAACTCGTTGTGGGTTCCATGTAGCTGTCGGGAAACGATTATGGTGAAATCATCGGTGAGTGTTATCAAGCCTCTGTCAAATGCCCGGTCATGAAGCGCCGATAGACAAAGGCCGTTACTCGGATTCAGGCGATTTGCCTTATCTTTGCTCCAAGGAACTATGTGGCTCGCGAGCAGGAGGCGCGGCTCCGACAGTCCGGACATGCAGCAGCGCCCGCGATAGCTGCTCAGCACCGCACGGCGGAAGAAGTGCTGCTTTATCCGTTGCTGCGTAACCACTCGGCGAGTCTCTCCGGTGAAATCTTCCAAGCCGATCGTCTCATCCGCATCGAGCACCATCGGCTGCGGTGCGCCTTGCGACTCGGCTAACGCTATTCGCAAATCATTGCACTCAACTGCGAGGCCTTCCCAGTCAGCGTGAAATTCCTCCCAAATGTCGCGATCGATCGATGAAGCGTTGTCCAAACCTCTGCGGCCGGTCGACGTTATCGCAGGATCGAGGCTTGCGAAATTGACGAGCTTCATGGCAACAGCGGACGGCGTACGACTTATCAGGCGCGCAAGTTCAACTATTTCCGCGTTGCCTTTGTGTAGCTTGCCAAATGGCAACTGGCAATAGAGGTGAAAAGCAAGTTTCAGTTGTTCCCGAGTCCAGCGCCGACTGCTCATCTTTGACCTCCAAGTATTCCCAACACAGTATTCAGCCTGCGAGGCTCATGGAGTGAACCTTTGCGTTCCGTTGAATGCCGCTCTCTTGCTACTAGAGCCCACCGCGCATTGAACGAGTGCGTGACTGAGAAGCCTACAGGAAATGGATCGCATCGCTCACAACGACGTCAGAGGCGAACGTGTCGTCGACAGCGACTTCGAATGAAGATGCGATTCATGGGTGATTGACTCAGGCAGCCTGCGCTACCGAAGCAACCTTTTTCCGCCAGACAACTACAATTCCCCCATGCAGACCAATCGCGCGGCCCGTTTGCGGGCCCTCATCGACGCACTGGAGCTGGGGCTGGTCGAGCGCCGCCAGAGCGTGCGGCTGTGTTTCCTCGCCGCCCTGGCCGGCGAGCACACGCTGTTCATCGGCCCGCCGGGCACGGCCAAGAGCGAGCTGGCGCGGCGCCTGCACACGGTGTTTCGCGATGCGCGCTACTTCGAGCGGCTGCTGACGCGCTTCTCGGTGCCGGAAGAGTTGTTCGGTCCGCTGTCGATCAAGGCTCTCGAAGAGGACCGCTACGAGCGGCACACCGACGGCTTCCTGCCCGACGCCTCGATCGCCTTCATCGACGAGGTGTTCAAGGCCAACAGCGCGATCCTCAACGCCCTGCTCACCCTGCTCAACGAACGCGAATTCGACAATGGCGCGGGCCGCCAGCGCTGCCCGCTGATCAGCGCCGTCGGCGCCACCAACGTGGTGCCCGAGGACGAAATCGCCGAGGCATTTTTCGACCGCTTCCTGGTGCGCCTGCCGGTGGCGCCGGTCAGCAGCGAGGGCTTCGGCGCGCTGCTGGAAGCCGGTCGCGCCCGCGACTGGACGCAGCCCGGGCCCGGGCTGACGCTCGACGGCGACGATCTCGCCCGGTTGGCGGCGGACGCGGCCGCGGTCGAGGTGCCCGTCGACTTCGTCGCGGTGCTGGCCGAACTGCGCCAGCACTTTGCCGCTGTGACCATCCATGTCTCGGACCGGCGCTGGGTCAAGATCGTCTGGCTCTTGCGGGTTGCCGCGGCGAGCGAA
>DAIOGL010000154.1:0-6381 GCA_036745235.1 Sulfuritalea sp. | reverse complement strand
CCGCCGATGCCGAGCATGATGATGTCGCCCTTCTCGCGCGAACTCACCTTGACCTTGGGCAAAGTCCGGGCTCGCGCCAGTTCAGCCTGCAGCGCCTGGCCTTCGAGCAACAAGGGTCGCAGACTGCCGCCACCGTGCGGATTGACCAACGCCATGCCTAGCCTCCTAGAATAGTAGTTATTCTTCGAAGTCCGAAGGCTAACAATTTCCCCTGCTCACGCCAATGCGATTATTTCTATTTGGGGATAAGGGGATTGTTTATGCGCTCATCCCGAATGGAGAATTTGCTCGGCGCATCCGCACCTTTGCCTTTCGCCCTTCCCAGACAGCGTAGCGGCCTGTGCAGGAATCGATCTGTATCTCCAGATCGGTTCAGCTACCTCCCCGTAGGAATTGGCCCATTGACAAATGTAATGCCAAAACGGTTTGCCCGTGGCGTCGGAGGTGCATCGAACCGGTCCAGAAAGCGAGACAGGAGCTTCAATTGTTGTTCCTCGGTGTTCGCAAGAGCTACAATCGAAGGCCCGCGAAGCCATGGGTCATTCTGGATAAGATCGTGGCCGTAATAGCCTCGATCGTTATGCATTACCAGTTCAAATCCGGTGGAGGCCCTGGGTGGCGACTGGGCTATATGCTCCGACATGAAGCTTCCAATTTGAAAGCAACGCAGTCCGTTGGCAGCAACGAGGCTGCCCAAAGTCAATACTGCAAGTGTTCGGCCCCACCGAACTCCGTCACCCGACACAGCCACAAGTTTCACCGCACCTACCGCCGCCAATACCGGCAACACGCCCCAGGCCGAATGGAAATAGCGGTAACCCCAGCCATGCCCTTGACTAAATCGAATCACGAAGTAGGCAAAGAACGTTGTCAGTGCGGACGCGCCGAGTAATCGAATGGCCGAAGATCTCGACTTGCGACCTCCCCACCAAGCCAAAAGAAGCAAGAGGGGGGAAGCCCACAACCAGAGCTTGGCCAACCCGCCCAGCCGGACGTAGACGATGAGTTCGTCTGGCCTCTGCAATGCCCGAAGAAAACCGCGCAACAGCATCCCTGTCCGCTCCGCCAAACCCGGTACGACCATGGTTGTCGCATCATTTAGCGTGCTGGCCGCAACTGCAGCTACCTGCAAAATATCGCGTCGCCACAACGACCAGCCGACGACGAGAATAAGAAAGGTCGGCAGGTATCCGGCCGCAAGCAGGAAAATATTGCGCAGGCGGTTTTCCTGCTGGGTGGCCAGCCAGAGCACCCAGGGCGCGGCAAAAACTGCGTGGGGAAACGGATTGTGCAGCGACAGCGCGAAGCCTCCAATCAGGCCAGCGACCACGAGACGTGCCGGGGAAGGGGAAGTGAGCAGCCAAGCGTAAGCGAGATTCAGAAGCAGGTGGGCCGACATTGAGTAGTACGTAATGCCGTTGGCGACGAATGCGGGAGACGCCAATGCGAAGAGCATCGCCCAGCCGGCCGTGGCTGGTGAATTGCCGAGGTCACGAGCCAGCCGGCCGATCAGCAGCAGACTTGCTGCCACGACGGTCGGATTGCAGGCCCATGGAATGCCGAGCCAGGAAAATGGGGCCAACAGCAGCGAGAATCCTGGCCAGTAGGCCGAGAACACCGCGCCCGTAGCGCGATTCGTCATCAGGAAATAGTTCTGAAACTCACGCGGGATCAGTTGATCGAGCAGATCGGGAGGGAATTGCCCATGCATCGCTCCCGCCGCGAAAACCTTCGCCTGGAATAGCGCCGCGTACTCGTCCATCGACAAGGGATGGTCGTGGTAGACCCAGACCGAGCCGAAACAAAGCATTGCCCAAAGACAGACCGCGATCGGATAGCGCCGCCGATCAATGGCCAATACGAGCTGTTCGACCCATACGCTCGCGCCTTCCCGGACCCCGAACGCAGCACCGGCAAGCAGCATGAAGATCATCACCCACGCAGCAGGCAAGTCATGCACCGCCAAAAGATGCCCGAAGATATCGCCATAAGGCACGGCGTATATTTCGAGATGGACGACCGTCAACAGTGTCAGGCCGATAGCTACCGCCATGAAATGCCAGAACACACGAGGTCCGTCGATGCGAGCGCCGTCTCGCAAGCGCCAACTTTGCGGGATCATCAAGTAGCCGCGCCAACGCGCTGTTTGCGCTGGTCCCAAAAATAGCCAAGGCCGCTAAAGGCCTTGCATAAGGCCAGTGGCAAACGGTCTCCATGCAATCCGAGCCAGAACCCTGCGTGACGCGCGAGTTCGTAGGGCAAAAATCGCAGCAGATCCGGAAGGCCGGAATGTGTCGCCACAAAATTTGCCTCCTGCACCAAGCCTTGAAGGGCGCCAAGTAATCGGATCCCGGTCTCGCCGTGGAAGATCTGCAGAATCGAATATCCGCTGTCGAAGTTCCGCCGGAAGATGTCCACTATCCCGTATTGGTGAGAATGCAGTACCGCCGCTTCCGGTTCGTACGCAACGGCGTAGCCCGCGCGCATCACGTCGCTGGCCCAAGCTTGGTCTTCGCTCATGATGATGTCTTCGCGAAACGGGTGCACCGCCCAAGTCGAAGCGCGGACCGCCCCACCCACAGTGGAGAAGAAGCAGCGCGTCAGCGAAACCGCCTCGCCCTTCTCCAAGATTCGCTTTTCGGGATGCGAGTGGTAGGTACGCGAAAGGAAGAAGGTTTCCATTGGGTTGGCGTCGACGCGAGCCACCTGCCGCCCGTACACGCCGACGACGACCGGGTCGCCGAATGATCGCAACAATCTCCCTAGCCAGTCGCTGCCTATGGGCGTCGCATCCTGTGGAAGGTAGATGAGGAACTCCCCGTGCGCAAGGCGCGCGCCAAGATTGCGGGTCTTGCCGTGGCCGAACTCGCTTGGCGGGATCTCGACCAGCCGGACGCTGGGAAAGTCCTTGACGATAGCCAGCGTGCCGTCGGATGAACCCGAGTCAATGACGATCACCTCAGCCTGTCCGATTCCTTTCTGGCAATACAATGCATCGAGTAACGAGCGCAGATATTTTTCGCCGTTCTTCGTGAGAATGATCATGGAGGCCAGGATTTGTCCGTCCGAGCAACCGCTATCCCTTGACATCAGGCTCCGATCCCACGATATATTTTTCCCAAGTTGTATCACACGACAAAATTCTGCCATGGATTCACTCTACAGCATCGCCAAGGACGGCTATTCACGCGACCCTGTAACCAAGCCTTTGCGGTATTACGAGACCATCGCACAAGCAGTGTGGGAAGAAAATCTCGCACCGAAATCCATATTGGAGATCGGGGTGTGCAAAGGAGAAAACACCAAGGTCTCTTCCCGGCGCTTCCCTGACGCGCATATCGTCACCGTCGACTTGAAACTTGTAGACATGGACTTTTCCGGCTGCGGAAATGTTGACTATCTTCGATGTGACCAGACCGATGAAGCCAAGCTGCACACCATTTAGTAAAGAGCATTCCCCCGATGGTCTGGACCTGGTGATCGAAGACCCTTCCCATCTCGGACACCTCTCCAGGCTGATTTTCGATATCGTGTTTTCCCACCTCCGAGGCGGCGGCCTCTATATTATTGAAGACTGCGGCAGCGGATATTGGGAAACCTGGCCCGATGGCCGAGGATTCTCCAACTGCGCGTTGCCGGAAAGTACCGCAAGAATTGCCAAGTCGATTCGAGGTCATGATTCGGGCATGGTCGGCTTCGTCAAGTCCCTGGTCGAGCACACCGCAACCGATGACATTACCAGCGACCGGACTGTTGCGCGGGGATGGATCTCCCGCCTTGCGTTGGCCGCCGCCCGCGTTGAAGCATTGAGAAGGCTTGCTGACTGCATGCCGAGCCTCCGTGCCAGGCTCGCCGGCACGCTCGGCAAGCCGGTCGCGGCGCACGCCGCTAGCAAAGCGTCTGCAGGCAGCGGATTGCCGCAGTTGAAGTCCGTGAAGTTTCTCTGGGAAATCTGCATTGCCTGCAAGACGTAATGCGATCGCCTTCGACTGTCATTGCTTCCTTCTTGTTGGGTTTCCGAGGACCGCGCCATGCCGAGAAAGCAAGCCACAATTGGCGCGACGCCGCGGCCGACCACTCCGCAGTTGCGACGCGCTTCCATGAGCCCATCAAATGCACTCAATGTTGCGCATAAATCCTGAACAAGGTGCCAATTCAGCCATGCGTGTCTGTCACATCGGATTCAATTACTTCCCCGGGCAAGGACTGACCATCTTCTACGAGTTCGCCCGCCATCAAGCAGCGCTGGGGATCGAGGTGGCTGTCGTCGCTCCCGGGCGAACCGGCGAGCCCGAACGCGAGCAAGACGGAGGGATGACGATTTTTCGCGTGCCGACACCGTCTCTGGGGCGCTTCTCCGGCGACAGGCTGAGGTTTCTCTGGAAGGCTGCAGGAATCATGCGCCGCCATCCGGCCGATCTGGTTCACCTGTATGCCTTCGTCGGCGCCGGACTGCTTCCCTGGCTCGCCGGCCGGCACAAGGCGCTTTGGCTCTATGATTGCCAGACCAGCGCAATCAAGCCGCCGCTGCTGTCGTTACAAAACTGGCTGATACGGCTTGAATCGTATAGCTTCGATGCGGTCACGGCACTATCCGCCGGCATTCGCGACATCGTGTTCGGACAACACCGTGTGGTGGAGGCCATCGTTCCGCTCGGGGCTGATCTCGAGCATTTTCAACCGAGACCGCCTGATCCGGAGCTGATGACACGTCTGGGAATCGCCACAGAAGACTGCGTTCTTGCCTACTGCGGCACCCTGGATCACAACCGCAAAATGGAAAAACTGCTCGCCGCCTTTGCCGTCACCGCCGCGCAAGAGCCTGCCGCGAGTTTGCTCATTGTCGGCGACGGCTCGGCACTGGAGGAGCTGAAGGCTCAGGCGCGCGAGCTGAAGCTGGAGAACCGGATCATTTTCACCGGCTTCGTGCCCTACCGCGAGATTCCGGACTATCTGGCCGTTGCCGGCGTTGCCCTAGCCTTCATTTCAATGGATGCCTGCTTCGAGCATCAACCGCCGACGAAGACTGCGGAATACCTCGCCGAAGGGCTTCCGGTCATCGCCACCGATACCGCCGGCAACCGTGTCTTCGTGCAGCACGAGGTCAATGGCTTGCTCTGCGGCGACGATGCCCGGACCTATGGTCAAGTCATGCTCGATCTGGTGCGCGACCCGTCGCGCCGGCGGCAATTGGCCTCGAATGCGCGGCCCTCCGTTCTGACCTTCGACTGGGCCGCGATCGTGCGCGCGCAGGTGGTGCCGCTTTACGAACGACTGCTGCGCGACCGCCGCCGCGACATGTAGGAATAAATGGCGAACAACACGTAGCGCGGCTCACCGAGCCGCAGCAGGCGCGGCAGGTCAGCAATCGTCACGGCATCGATGCCGTAGCAGGCCTTTGCCAGTCGCAGGCAGAGCTGCAAATCCGCATCAGCATACTCCGGATGCTTTTCCAGAAAGCGGTCGAAGGCCCGCTCGACTTTTTCCGTGTCGTCGGAAATTCGCCCCCGCGCACCGTCGATGGTATGAACGTAGCTGCAGCTCCCGCCGGGCAGGCCGTCGCCGAAGGTCTTCACCAGCCGCAACCAGAGATCGTAGTCCTGCCAGGCGGGCAGCCGTTCGTCGAAGCCGCCGACTTGGCGCAGCCGCGAGGTCAGCGTCAGCACCTGATTGCCGACGATGTTGCGCTTCAGCAGGTCGCGCAGCCGGGCGGGCCTGTCGAGCGTGATGTTCGCGCGGCGTACGCGGCCGTCCGCGAGATGCGTTTCCCGCACATAGCCGTCGAAAACGAACGCGGCGCGCGCCGGATCGAAGGCGGCGACCAGCCGCGAGATCCGGTCCGGCAGGAAGTAGTCGTCGTCGTCGAGCCCCGTAACCAGTTCGCCCGCCGCTGCCGCGAGCGCCCGATTCCGTGCCGAATTCGCGCCGGCCGGTGTCGACTGGCGGAAATAGGCGATGCGCCTGCCGGACGCGCACTCCGCGGCAAGGTCTGCGACTCGCTGCCGGGTCGCGTCCGCCGACGCATCATCGACCACCAGTATCTCAAGCGGGCCATAGTCCTGCAGCAGGACGGAACGGATGGCCCGGGTCAGCAACTCGACACGATCGCGTGTCGGGATGTAGACCGAAACCAGTGGGCGATCGTGCCTCATCGCCCCGCCTCGTGGCCGTCGCGCGGCCCGGACAGGGAAACCCGCATCGAACGCAACAGACTCAGGCAAAAGCCCGCCCAGACGCGGAGCAGACCCAGTGGCACGTGCCACGGCGGCGCGGCCAGCAGGACGAAGATCGAAAAATACAGCGGGTTGAAGGAATGCCGCCTGGAGAAAGCGACGTGCAGAAACTGCCCCAGGGGCAGCGCCTGTGTCGAGCGAACGCCGG
>DAIOGL010000153.1:4203-6408 GCA_036745235.1 Sulfuritalea sp. | reverse complement strand
GCCTGGCCGCACAAGGCGAACAGCAGGGGCACCAGACGCACCGCATCGTCCGCCTGACGGCCGCGCAGATATGGCGCCACGGCCGGGCGATCGCTGGCGACACGAACCTCGCTGATCCGGCCGCCGTCGCTGCGCAGCGAAAGCCGCACGCAACCCGGATCGATGCCTGCGCTCATCCGGCGACCGTCGGCAGACGCAGGCAGAACAAGGCGCCGCCCTTGGGATGATTGCTCACCGTGAGCTTGCCGCCGTGGCGTTCGACGATGCCGTAGCTGATCGCCAAACCCAATCCCGTGCCCCGCCCCACGGGCTTGGTGGTGAAGAATGGGTCGAACAGCTTGTCGAGGTTCTCGGCGGGAACACCCGGGCCGCTGTCGCGGAACTCGATGACGGCCTCACCCTGCTCGACGCGTCCGGATATCTCCAGCCGCCGCTCACGCGCATTCTCGGTGGCATCCGCTGCGTTCTGCACCAGATTCATGACCACCTGCTGCAACTGCCCGGCGGAGCCCGGCACCACGATCGATTCGGGCAGGCTCAGGCTCACCGCGAACTGGTCGGCAGTGGCTTTGCACACCCACTGCACGGCACGCTGGATCACTTCGACCAGGTCGAAGGGCTGCCGCTCGTCGCGATCGGTGGCCGAGAAGCGCTTCAAGGCATCGACGATGTCGCGGGTGCGCTCGGCGCCCTCCACCGTGCCATCGATCAGCGACGGCAGGTCGTCGAGCAGGCGGTCGATGCGCAACTCGCGGCGCAAGGCCTCGCGCTCCTCGCGCGGCATGTCGCCGTGGATCGCGGCTAGGTAGCGCGCAAGCCGCTCGGCATAGCGTTTCATCGCCACGGTATTGCCGTAGACGAAGCTGATCGGATTGTTCAGTTCGTGCGCGACGCCTGCCACCAGGCGGCCCAGCGAGGCCATCTTCTCGGAATGGATCAGTTGCTGCTGGGTGGTCTTGAGGTCGTCGTGGGCGCGGCGCAGTGCCTGGTAGGCGCGCCGCAGTTCGCCCACCGGGCGGCCGGTGATGACCAGGCCCAGCATCTTGCCGACGCCGTTGTAGCGCGGCGTGCAGTTGAGCGACACCGGGATCGCGCTGCCGTTGGCCGCCTTGAGCTGCATCTCGATGTCTTCCACGGCGTGGCTGCTCTGGTCGGAGAGCAGGCGTCCGGCCTGCTCGCGCGACTCCTCGTCGGCGAAAAGATCGAATATCGTCCGGCCGTACAGCGATGCTGCATCGACGCCGAGCAGGGAAGCCAGGGCTTCGTTGACGCTCTCGATGACCCCGGCCCGGCTGCAGACGATCAGCAGGTCCGACATCGAGGTCAGCACCGAGGAGATGAACTGCTGGGTGTCTTCCAGGGTGGCGTTCTTCTCCTCCAGCGCGACTTCGTACTGGAGCAGGTCGTTATAGACCTCGTCCATCTTGCGGATCACGTCGAGCCAGATGCTGTCCTCGGCCGAAGCGCCTGCCGCTGCGGTGAGCATTTCCACCGTCAGCACCGACCGCGGCTCCCCGGATCCGGCACCCGACAGCGTGTCGGCCCGGTCGGGCAGCGCAGTGGAACCGGATTCTTCGCTCATCGGTGAAATGTACCCTACCCTGCCCGCACAAGGCTAGTGTCCTCGCGCCGGCTCGCGATCATCCTTCCGGCATTGCGGCCAAGGCTCCCAGGGGCGAGAATAGCCGGGTCCGACAACGGCAACCTCCATCATGCCCGCCCACCGCATCCAACAGGCCTCGTGGCTTCTCGCCGCCCTGGCACTGATCCTGATACTCGAACTGCATCTGCTGCCGGCGCTGCTGGCCGGCCTGCTGGTGTACGAACTGGTGCACCTCACCGCTCCGCTGCTGGAAAGAAGGCTTTCCGACCAGCGGGCGAAACAGACCGCCGTGGCCGTCCTTGCCGCAATTGTGGTGGGCGCCACGGTCCTTGCCACGGCACTGACCGTCGGCTACTTCAGGAGCGACTCCGGCAGCCTAGCCGCACTGGCGCAGAAGATGGCGGAGATCCTCGAAAACTCCCGCCACTCGCTGCCCGCCTGGCTGCTCGACGTCCTGCCCGACAGCATCGAAGGCACCAGGACCGCCGGTGTCCAGTGGCTGCGCGAACACGCCGGCCAGGTGCAGACGATCGGCAAGGAAGCCGTGGTCGTGATGGCGCATGTGCTGATCGGACTCATCATCGGCGCCCTGCTCGCCCTGC
>DAIOGL010000153.1:0-4103 GCA_036745235.1 Sulfuritalea sp. | reverse complement strand
GTCGTGATGGCGCATGTGCTGATCGGACTCATCATCGGCGCCCTGCTCGCCCTGCGCGAAGTCGGCGGCGAGCGGATCACGCAGCCGATGGCCGGAGCGCTCACCGAGCGCGCGCGCCGTCTGGCCGATGCATTTCGTCGCATCGTCTTCGCCCAGGTGCGAATTTCGGCGATCAATACCGTGCTGACCGCGATCTATCTCGCGGTGCTGCTGCCCCTGCTCGGCATCCATCTGCCGCTGACAAAGACCATGATCGCCCTGACCTTCGTCGTCGGCCTGCTGCCGGTGATCGGCAACCTGGTCTCGAATACGGTAATCGTCATCGTCAGCCTCGCCCATTCGCCGCAAGTCGCCATGGGCTCCCTGGCCTTTCTGGTCGTGGTGCACAAGTTCGAATACTTCCTCAATGCGCGCATCGTCGGCGCACGCATCTCGGCACAATCCTGGGAACTGCTGCTGGCCATGCTGGTAATGGAAGCCGCCTTCGGCCTGCCGGGCGTCATCGCCGCACCGGTCTACTACGCCTACCTCAAGCAGGAACTGATCGACGCCGGACTGGTTTAGGCCAGCGGGCGATAGACCTTCCGGAATCGGGCGTCCTCCACCACCCCGAAGTCGCCCGGCGCGTATTGCAGCACCCAGTCGCGCGCACGGCCTTGCAGCACGTCGCCGCCGGAGGATCGGGCGAGCGTGAACGCTTCGAACATCTGTCTCGCCAGCACAGGCAGGGGCCGGGACCGGTAGCGTCCGTCTTCTCCGGCCTCGACGGGGGCCACTGGCAGGTACTTGGCATCGAAGCGACTGCGGGAAACGCTCCAGCAGTCGCCGGTCGAACCGGTGATCAGCGCATCGCCCGCCTGAAACCGGTTGGGCCCCTCGCGGCTGATCAGTTCGCCGGCGTTCCCTGCAAATGCGACCTCCACGACTTCGTCCTTGATGAAGGGGGCAGCCGAGGCGTCGCTGGTCAGGTCGATATTCTTGAGTTCGAGCATGGAGTGACTGATGATGGATTGGCGCCGCAGTTTCTCACAATCGCGGCAGGCGATGCGATGAAACCGGCTGCCTCCGCAACGGGAACCACTGCCGTCCCGAGCTCGACTGTATTTTGGGTTAGGCTGCCCGCATGGACTTGCTCGATCTTCTCGGACTCATGTTGCTGGCCGCCACAGGCTGGCTGTGGCTCGACAGCCTCCGGGCGCGGGAGGCGGCCGTGGCGGCAACCAAGGCGGCCTGCAACGCGGAGAATCTGCTGCTGCTCGACGACACCGTTGCGATCCGGCGGATCAGCCTGGGTCGCGACCGCGAAGGCGTCTTGCGCATCCGGCGCATCTACGATTTCGAGTACAGCGATACCGGCAACGATCGCAGCGCCGGAGACATTGCCATGCTGGGCAGCCGAGTGCTCGCGATCAACCTGAACGTGGCGGCGGCGCCGCAAGGAAAAGTCATTCGAGGCCCCTGGAGCTGAGTCCCGGCGCCCCGACGCAGACCCCGCCGGGCCAAGGCCGCTCCGCGTGCCGCAATCGCACGGTCATTTCTCCTCCTGTTCGCCGCGACGGACCGCGAGTATGATATCCGGAGTGAATGAGTTCCCGGATTTGAAGTCGCCGCAGTCGCTTTCCTGGAGGAGACCACCATGATCGACCACGTCATGACGGATAGCACTATCGCTCAGATCTTCATCACTTTCGTTTACCGGGTTTTCCTTGTATTCGGAATCGTCGCCTTCGTTGTCGGTGTCGGGCTCATCGCCAACCACGCGCGAATGCGCCAGGTCTGCGAATTCATGAACCGCTGGATATCCACGCGGCCAGCCGCGAAATGGCTCGCGGCACCCCACGATTCCGTGGCGGTCGAGCATCGCTTTCGCTATGCAATCGGCGCAGTGTCGATTTTCGCAGCGGGCTTTTCGGTCTTTGTCCTGAATGCCCAGATCGATGTGGAGCGCGTTGCCGCGGCAATCCCACTGAATATGCCGCGCGCCTTCGAAGTGCTGCTGGTGGAAAGCGTGCGCAGGATCCTGATCGCAGGCAGCCTGCTGGCGATTGCCGTCGGCGTGATGCTGATTCTCTTTCCGGATGCCTTGCGTGCGATCGAGACGCGTGCGAATCGCTGGTACTCCACTCGCCGCATTCTGCGCAACGGGGATGCGATGAACATGGACTTCGACAGGTGGCTCGATGGAAATTCACGGGTTGCAGGCTGGATAATCGCGTCGGGAGCGCTTGTCGTCGTGGTGAATTTCGGCATATTGCTGCTCAAGCAGAACTGAGCGGCACGCGTTTCCGGGAAGCCGCGCCTGCACGCACTGTGCCGGGCGACGGGCGCGGCGGCAAGCGTCGCACGTTCAGTGCGTCAGCTGGTACTGGAGAAGATAGACACCGGCGCCCGCAAGGTAGCCTACGACGGCGAGCCCGCTGATCTTCCTCACGTACCAGAAGAAGTGGATTTTTTCGAGGCCCATCGCCGCCACGCCGGCTGCCGAACCGATGATCAGTATGGAACCCCCCGTACCGGCGCAGTAGGCGAGGAACTCCCACAGGAAGTGATCGGCAGGATAGTCCGCCAGGCTGTACATGCCCATGGAGGCCGCCACCAGCGGCACGTTATCGACGACCGCGCTGGCGATGCCGATGATCAGCACGATGACGTCCAGCCTTCCCACGGTCTGGTCCAGCCACCTGGCGAGAGACGACAGGATATGCGTGTGCTCCAGCGTGGCCACCGAAAGCAGGATGCCGATGAAGAACACCAGGGAACTCATGTCTATCCTGCTCAGCGCATGGGCCAGCGTGAGATGCTGCTTGTCTTCGTCTTCCTTGTGGCGATGCACCAGGTCGCCCACCAGCCAAAGAATGCCCAGGCCGAACATGATGCCCATGAAGGGCGGCAGGTGCGTCACGGTCTTGAAGGCAGGGACCGCCACCAGGATGCCGAGTCCCATGAAGAACATCAGCTTGCGCTCGAACTCGGTGGTGGGCAGGCCGTGATCGTCTTCGACCTGCGCGTTGGCGACGACATCGCGCCCGCGCAAGACGTAAGCGGTGATTCCCAGCGGCACGATCATGCTGACCAGCGACGGCAGGAACACCGACTTGATGATGGCCAGCGAGGTGATCTGGCCGCCAATCCACAGCATGGTGGTGGTCACGTCGCCGATGGGCGACCAGGCTCCCCCGGAGTTGGCCGCAATGACAATGATGCCGGCGAAGAACAGGCGGTCCTCGTGCTTCGCCAGGAGCTTGCGCACCAGCGAGATCATCACGATGGTAGTCGTCAGGTTGTCGAGGATGGCGCTGAGGAAAAATGTGACGAAGCCGATCAGCCACATCAGGGAAGACAGTTTCGACGTCCTGACGCGTTTGGTGATGACTTCGAAGCCGTTGTGGGCATCGACCACCTCGACGATGGCCATGGCGCCCATCAGGAAGAACACGATCTGGGCCGTGCCCGTCAGCGATTCGCCGAGTTGCTCGCCGACCGCGTGCGGATCGCCCAGGGACAGCGCATAGATGGTCCACAGCAGGCCCGCGGCCATCAGCGCCGAGGCCGATTTGTTGATCTTGAGCGGGTGTTCCAGCGCTATGGCGGCATAAGCCACGACAAAAACGACGACGAGTGCAGTTGGCATGTCAATAGCTCCCGGCGATTTCGATTGGACGGGAAGTGCCAGCACCTGGCCGGGCTGCGAACGAAACGGCACGAGGCCGCTTGCGCGGCGAGCGATGTTGGCGGGCAATTGCCGCCGAAAGACAGGCGGCGCCGAACGGGAAAGCCCTCGAAGGCCGAGGGAAGGGGCCTGGATTCAGGTCGTGCAGCAGCGGCTGTCGACTGGCGTCACGGGAGTTCACGGGTGTCTACCTCGTTATCGTGCGGCGGCCCGACCAGCACTGAAACCTGTCTGCGACGCCACATTCCGCCGCGAAGACACCCAAGGCGATAATACACACATGGGGCGGAACCCTCAATCGGGGGGAATTCAGCCATCTTGTGCCGGAAGGCAAATGAATTCCCGGACGCGCTGGCACTCGCACAAGCCCTGCCGGCTTCCCGCCGGCGTCGCCGCCATTCCTGCCGATAGTCGGCGCCGGCGGGACGGCGCT
>DAIOGL010000152.1:2400-6424 GCA_036745235.1 Sulfuritalea sp. | reverse complement strand
TGAGCGCCGGAGGCGGCCAGGTGACTTCGCCGTTCTTGATTACGGTCAGGCCGCGAATGGCGTCGTCTTCCATGTTGACGTCAATGACACCGTCCTTGGCCTTGCAAAGTTCCTCGGTGAGGCGGAACAGGTTGGTGGCGTAAAGCGTCGAGGACTGCTTGGCCAGGCGCGAGTTGAGGTCGCTGTAGCCGATGATGGTGACCCCGTGCTTCACCACCGCTTTGCCCGGCTCGGTCAGCTCGCAGTTGCCGCCACGCTCGGCCGCCATGTCGACGATCACGCTGCCCGGCTTCATGCTCTGCACCATCTCGGCGGTGATCAGCCGCGGCGCGGGTTTGCCGGGAATCAGCGCAGTGGTGATGATGATGTCCACCTCCCGGGCCTGCTTGGCGTACATCTCGCGCTGGGCCTGCTGGAAGCCCTCGCTCATGACCTTGGCGTAGCCGCCGCCGCCGGAACCTTCTTCCTCGTAATCGACCTTGACGAATTCGCCGCCGAGCGACACGACCTGGTCGGCCACTTCGGCACGGGTGTCGTTGGCGCGCACGATGGCGCCCAGACCGGCCGCCGTACCGATTGCAGCGAGGCCGGCCACGCCGGCGCCGGCGATGAAGACCTTGGCCGGCGGCACCTTGCCCGCGGCCGTGATCTGGCCGTTGAAGAAGCGGCCGAAGGCGTTGGCGGCCTCGATGACGGCGCGATAGCCGGCAACGCCGGCCTGGGAAGTCAGGGCGTCCATCTTCTGGGCGCGGGAAAGCTGGCGCGGCAGCGAGTCGATGGCCAGCACGGTGGCCTTCTTTGCCGCCAGCTGCTGCATCAATTCCGGGTTTTGTGCCGGCCAGACGAAGCCGATCAGGGTACCGCCTTCGCGCAGGAGTCCGACCTCCTCTGTCGTCGGTACGCCAATCTTGAAAACGATGTCGGACGCCGCCCACAGTTTGGCGGCGCCTTCGATGATCTGCGCGCCTGCGGCCCGATAGCTGTCGTCACTGCAATTCGCCGCATCGCCGGCGCCGGATTCGACGGCCACCTTGAAACCCAGCTTGATCAGTTTTTCAACGACTTCGGGTACCGTAGCAACACGTTTTTCTCCCGGCAGCGTTTCGCGGGGAACTCCAATTGTCAGCGCCATGATTCTCCCATTCGCAGTTTCATTTAAAGCCAGATCGACGAGGGCCTGTTGTTCTCGTTCTCGTCCGCAACTTTTGCGCCTTGCCAACGCAGATGGCGCGCCGCCGGTATGATACGCCTTCCACATCAATCCATTTGATCGATATCAAGCCTCCTTCAATAGCCCCGACATGACGAGCTCAAAGCCGAATCGCTCTCGCGCCCGCGCCGCCAAACGCCTTTCTTCGGCGGCCAAGGTCGGCCTCGCGCCCGGCGTGCTGATCCACCTGGGCGAGCGCAAAACCGAGCAGGCGGCGATCTCCCTGATCGAATACGGCGAGACGGAGCTCACCGAACACCAATTCGCCTCGCTGGCCGCGTCCCAAGCCTACCAGCCGCAACTCCCGGTGCTCTGGCTCAACGTGCACGGCCTGCACGAACCCGAAGTGATGGCCGAAATCGGGCGCCGCTTCAAGCTCCATCCGCTGGTGCTGGAAGACATCCTCAACACCGACCAGCGACCAAAAATAGACGACTACGGCGACTACCTCTTCATGGTCGCCCGCTTCTTCGAAATCGACAACGAAACCCACCAGGTCAGTTCCGACCAGGTCAGCCTGATACTCGGCCGCAACTTTGTCCTGACCTTCCAGGAACGCCCCAGCGGCCGCTTCGACCCGGTGCGCGAACGCCTGCGCCAGGACCGCGGCCAGATCCGCAAGCTGGGCGCCGACTACCTCGCCTATTCGCTGCTGGACGCCATCGTCGACCGCTATTTCACCATCCTCGAGAGCATCGGCGAGCGCACCGAAGAACTGGAAGACATGATGCTGGAACGGCCCAGGCCGGGCTCGCTGCAGACAGTGCACCAGTTGAAGCGCGAAACCCTCACGCTGCGCCGCTCGATCTGGCCCCTGCGCGAAGTGATCAACAGCCTGACGCGCGCCGACGACCGCTTCTTCCGCCCCGAAACCCGCCCCTACCTGCGCGACATCTACGACCACACGGTGCATGCCATCGAGTCGCTGGAGGCCAATCGCGACGTGATCGCGGGCATGCTGGACATCTACCTGTCCGCAGTAAGCAACCGCGTCAATCAGGAGGTCAGGGCGCTGACCGTGGTCGCCATCATCTTCATGCCGGCGACGCTGATTTCCGGCATCTTCGGCATGAACTTCAAGAGCATGCCGCTGCTCGACCTGCCTACCGGATTCATGATCGCCATCGGCATGATGGCGACGGTGGCCACCACGCTGTCCATCATCTTCTGGCGGCGGCGCTGGCTGGAATAGGCAGCGTCAGCGTCGCTGGCGCAGGAAGCGGCGCTGCACCTTGCCGGTGGTGGTCATCGGCAGGGCATCGATGAACTCGATGATCTTGGGATATTCGTAGGGCGCCAGGTATTGGCGCACATGCTGCTGCAGGGAGGCTTCGAGTTCCGCAGAGGGTTTTTCGCCGGCCTGCAGCACGATGAAGGCCTTGACCACGGTGCCGCGCACGGGGTCCGGTTCGCCGATCACGGCGGCATTGGCCACGGCCGGATGCTTGACCAGACAGTTCTCGATTTCGCCCGGACCGATGCGGTAACCGGCGCTCTTGAACATGTCGTCGCTGCGCCCCTGGTACCAGAGCACGCCGTCCTCGTCCATCTTTGCCAGGTCGCCGGTGCGGCCCCAGGCCCGCGGGTCGTCGATGCCGCCGCCGAAGAACTTCTCCGCCGTGGCCTCGGGATTCTTCCAGTAGCCGAGCATGAATACCGGGTCCATCAGTCCGTCGCAGCTGCGCTGCACGCATACTTCGCCGAGTTCGCCAGGCGCCACCGGATTGCCCTCATCGTCGAGCACAGCCAACTGGTGGCCCGGATAGCCGCGCCCCATCGCTCCGGCCTTGGGCGACGCCACCGTCGCGCAGTTGCCGACGATGTAGTTGATCTCTGTCTGGCCGTACATTTCGTTGACCGTCACCGCCAGTGCCTCCTGCGCCCAGTGGCACACGGTTTCGCCGACGGTCTCGCCGGCGCTCATGATGCTGCGCAGGGCGAGGTCGTATTTCTCTCTCGGCTGCGGCACCGCCTTCATCATCATCTTCAGCGCCGTCGGAAACAGGAAGCTGTTCCTGACTCCGTACTTTTGCATCAGCCAGAACGCCTTTTCCGGATCGAAGCGACCGCGATAGCCGAGCAGCGGCTGGCCGAAATTCCAGCTCGGCAGCAATGCGTCGAACAGGCCGCCGGTCCAGGCCCAGTCGGCCGGCGACCAGAACATGTCGCCGCGCTGCGGATAGAAATCGTGCGAGCAGACGAAGCCCGGCAGATTGCCGAGCAGGCTGCGCTGCGCGATCAGCGCACCCTTGGGATTGCCCGTGGTGCCGCTGGTGTAGATGATCATCGCCGGGTCGTCGGCCGCAGTGTCGCGCGCCGCGTAGTGCGAGGAGGCCAGCGGCAGCAGGGCGGACCACTCGCGCACCCAGGATTCGCGCGCGCCGCCGACACCGATCACGTGCTTCAGTTGCGGCAGCGCCGCGCGCGCGGCGGCAAGCTTTTCCAGCCCGCCCTCGTCGACGATGGCCACCCTGACCTCGGCATGCGACAACCTGAATTCGAGCGCATCGGCGCCGAACAGGTGCGAAACCGGCACGGCGATCGCGCCCATCTGATAGCAGGCCATGTGCGCAATGCCGGTTTCCGGCCGCTGCGGCAGGATGATGGCGACGCGGTCGCCGGCCATGACGCCCATGGCGCCCAGCACGTTGGAAAGACGGTTGGCGGCCTGCTGCACGTCCCAGAAGGTCCAGGCTTCCGTGTGGCCGGCTTCGTCCTCGTAGTAGAGGGCGAAGCGCGCCCGGTCGTCCGCCCAGCGCCCGCAGCAGGCCCGGGCGATGTTGTAGCGGGCCGGCACCTGCCAGCGAAACGAGG
>DAIOGL010000152.1:0-2300 GCA_036745235.1 Sulfuritalea sp. | reverse complement strand
CGTCGAGCAGTTCGATCCAGTGCCGCACCGGCAGGGCGGTGGCGCCCTGCAGATGCCCGATGCAGCCGACATTGGCGCTGGCGATCGCGGCCGGGCCGCCCGCGGTCAGCGCGGCGATCTTGTTTGCCTGCAAACGTTTGGAGATCTCCGGCTGCAGGACGGAATAGGTACCCGCCGAACCGCAGCACAGGTGAGCGTCGGCGACCGCGGTCAGCGTAAAACCGGCGGCACTCAGCAGCAACTCGACGGTGCCGCGAATCTTGAGTGCGTGCTGCAGGCTGCAGGGGCTTTGAAACGCCAGCAGGCGCTCGCTCTCGGGCAAGGGACGGCAGGCCTGAAGCAGAGACGCGAGACCGGCCTCCTCGGCTGCAATCACCTCGCTGATGTCGCGCGTCGCCAACACCACCCGCGCGGCCTTCAGGGCGTAGTCGGGATCTTCCTGCAGCAGATGGGCATATTCGAGCACGTGCGAACCGCAGCCGGAAGCCGTCATCACCAGGCCTTCCGCGCCTGCTTCGAGCAGCGGCCACCAGGCGTCGATGTTGCGCCGGGCATCGTCGCGCGCGCCTTCCGCGGCGTTGAGATGCGCGCGCACCGCTCCGCAGCAGCCCGCCCCTGCCGCCTCGATCATCTCGATGCCGAGGCGGTCGAGCACGCGCCGCGTCGCACCGTTGACGTTCGGGTACATCGAGGGCTGCACGCAACCAGCCAGCGCGATCAGTTTCCGCGCGTGGCTGCGCTGCGGCGCCGGGCCGGCAGAGGAAAGCGGCGGCACCTTGGCACGCAGCGCACCCGGCAGCACCAGCCGCACCGACTGCCCCAGCCTCATCGCCGCGCCGAACAGTGTCGAACGCGGCAGCAGGTTCTTCAGTGCTCCGCGCACGAATGCATCGCTGCCGGTGCGCGGCACCTTGCTCTCGACCACTTCGCGGCCGATGTCGAGCAGCCGCGTGTACTGCACGCCCGAGGGGCATGTGGTTTCGCAGGAACGGCAGGAAAGGCAGCGATCGAGATGCAGGCGGGTCTTCTCAGTCGGCTCGACGCCTTCGAGCACCTGCTTGATCAGATAAATACGGCCGCGCGGTCCGTCCAGTTCGTCACCCAGCAACTGATAGGTCGGGCAGGTCGCGGTGCAGAAGCCGCAATGGACGCACCGACGCAGGATCTCCTCGGCCTCGCGGCCGGCGGTGGTATGACGGATGAAATCGGCAAGATGGGTTTCCATGCTCAGAACTCGGAGTACAGGCGGCCGGGGTTGAAAACCCCGTAGGGGTCGAAGCTCTGCTTCAGCCGGCGGTGCACTTCCATCAGGGCCGGCGACAGCGGCGCGAACACGCCCCCGGTCTTGTCCCCACCACGAAACAGGGTCGCGTGCCCGCCCACTCTCGCGGCAGTTTCGCGCAAATGCGCGGCATCGCCGACGCCGCGCAGCCAACGCTGCGCTCCGCCCCATTCGATCAGTTGCGGCCCCGGCAGACTCAGCGGCGGGGCCACCGACGGTACCGAAAGTCGCCACAAGGGGGCATCGCCGGCGAAGAAGGCCATGGTCTGCTCCCGCAGCCCAGCCCAGAAGCCAGCCGCCTCAACCTCGGCGACGCGCTCGCCGCCCAGTCTTTCGCAGGCGGCCGTGACGGCGGCTCGCGCGCCGGCCAGGCGCAGCGTCAGCACGGCATCCTGCCAGCAGCTCGCGGCCAGCGGCACGGGCTGACCGCCCCAACCGTTCAGCGCGTCCAGCGCCTTGTCCTGCGGCATCTCGAAGCGCAGCGTCGCCTCCGCCACTGGTTGCGGCATCACCTTGAGCGACACTTCGAGGATCAGGCCCAGCGTGCCGAGGCTGCCGGCGACCAGGCGCGAGACGTCGAAACCTGCGACATTCTTCATCACCTGGCCGCCGAAATTGAGTTCGCGGCCTTCGCCGTCCATCAGCTTCACGCCGAGCACATAGTCGCGCAGGCTGCCGGCCACCGCCCGGCGCGGGCCGGACAATCCGGCGGCCACTGCGCCACCGAGAGTGGCGGCGCCGAAGTGCGGCGGCTCGCAGGCAAGCACCTGACGCCGTGCCGCCAGCGCCGACTCTATCTCGGCCAGCGGAGTGCCGGCACGCGCCGTGATCACCAGCTCGGTCGGCTCGTAGCCGACGATGCCGCTGTAGCCGCGCGTATCGAGCACCTCGCCGGCGTGCGGCCCACCATAGAAATCCTTGCTGCCGCCGCCCTTCAGGCGCAGGGGTTTGCGTTCGAGAATGCGCGAACGGAATTCCTCGATGTGATCGGTCATCGCGCGCTCCCGGTCAGACGGTA
>DAIOGL010000151.1:0-6440 GCA_036745235.1 Sulfuritalea sp. | reverse complement strand
AAGCCTACCAGGGCTGGCAAAGCCAGATTTCGGGTCAGACCGTTCAGGACAAGCTCGAAAAAGCACTCACCAAATTCACCGCCCAGCGCGTCTCCACCCTGTGTGCCGGCCGCACCGATGCCGAGCAGCGCAACGCTGATGGCCAGGTAGGCAAAATGGTGCCACTGGATGATGGCGAACAGCCGCAGCAGCAGCAGTTCGTAGCCCAGCGCGGCGGCCGACAGCGCGGCGACGGCAGCCAGCGGAGGTCTTTGCATCATCTTCCGGGGATTTTCAGTTGTGCGCGCTGGTGAGCGGCACGAAGACCACCGTCATCACTTGCCGCGTCGTCAGCGTGCCGTCCTGACGTTTCTCCACCAGCAGCAGCTGCTGCGTCTGGAAGGCCGGACCGACGGGAATCACCATGCGTCCGCCGCGTTTCAGCTGACGCACCAGAGGCGGCGGCACATGGCTGGCGGCGGCCGTCACCACGATCGCGTCGAAGGGCGCCCGTTCCGGCCAGCCGTCGTAGCCGTCGCCGACTCTGGTCGCGATGTTCGCGTATCCCAGCCGCCGCAGCCGACCGGTAGCCTCCACCGCGAGCGGCTCGACGATCTCGATCGAAAACACCCGCGCGCCGAGCTCCGCCATCACCGCCGCCTGATAGCCTGAGCCGGTACCGATCTCCAGCACCGTATCGCCGGAGCCGACTCTCAGGAGGTCGGTCATTACGGCGACGATGTAGGGCTGCGAAATGGTCTGTCCGTAGCCGATGGGCTGCGGCCGGTTCTGGTAGGCACCGAGGCGGAACGGCACAGGCACGAATTCGTGCCGCGGCACACGCCCCAGCACGCCGAGAATGCGGGGATCGATGGCATCCCTGCCCGTTCCCGCACCGAAGTCCCGCGCCATCGCCACGACCTCGGCCACCATCGCCTGCCGTTCCCGGGTCATGCCGTCGTCCGCCAGGACCGACGAGCCGAACATCACGCCGAAGGCTGTCGCCAGCCGGCACAGATTGATTCGCCAGCCTTGCCCGTCGATCATGATCGTCGGAAAACCCATTTGCGCGGAACGTCAGCAGGTCACGTGGAACAGGCCGACGACTGCTCCGTGCGCCTTGTTCCAGCGGGCGATGGCGTCGGGCGTCGGCGCCAGGTCGACCGTCACGCCCTTCTTCCGGAAATAGTCGGCAGCCTCTTCGGACAAGGTGACCATGCCGTTCTGTCCGGCGCCGATGATCAGCCGCTCGGCGCCCTTCTCGTAGATGAATTCGGCCTCCGCCTGCGAGACGGTATGCGACGTTCCATACACCGCCTTGGAGAGCTTCTTCTTGCGCTTCTCCACCGTGCCGGAGAGCCGGATCACCACGTCATGCCCGATGCGGTCGCCGTCGATGGTGATGGAGCCGAATTCGGTGTCGTCGATCTTGGGTTTCATCGCCAGGTTCCCTTCCTTCGAAAGCATGGTGCGCATGCAGACGACCGGCCCGATGGCGGCGGTCCGTGCCGGTCGGGACGACAGTGTGGGGAGCCGCCGCGTCAGGGAGTCTTGTGCTTGCCCCGGCTCACGCGGTTGGCCTGCGGCCCCTCACCGCCCATCTCCTCGAGGAAGACCACTTCGTCGCCGACCTTCAGCTGGTCGAAATCGGGATGAACGCAGTTGTAGAGGTGATAGTAGAACTCGCTACCGTCCGCCTTCGCGATGAAACCGTATCCTTCATCGGGAAACACGCGTGCAATGCGTCCGTGCGATTCGACTTCATGCAGCTTGACGTCGCCGCGGATTCGCCGGGCATAATCCTCCAGCTTGCGCTTCACGGCGTCGAAAGCGTCACGTATCGCAACGTAAATATCCTCCGCCTTGTCCCGGTTGACGACGATCTCGGAGCCCGGCACCGTAAGGTCGACACGGATGTTGAACAGTTTGCCCTGGTGCTTGTGCTTCTGGATCATGCCCACCATCACCTTGCAGGACATGATGTGCTCGGAAAATCGATCCAGCCGGTCGGCCCTTTCCAGGATGGCGGTCTCCACCGCCTCGGAGCGGGCGATGTCGCGAAATGTGATTTGAACTGGCAGTTTCATGGCAATCTCCAAAGTTGGCAATCTGGCCGTCTCCCGTGGCCGGCGGTTCCGACATCAGGCATCAGAGCGTGTGCGTCCGTTGGTTGGCATAGAGCTTTTCGTGTTGCTGCTGGCAACCAAGACAGCGCTTCGCCGTCGGATAGGCTTGCAGGCGCTCGAAGCCGATCTCGCCACCGCAATCGACGCAGGTGCCGAAACTGCCATCCTTGATTCGCGCCCGGGCCGCTTCGATATCGCGGATCTCGCTGACGTGTCGATCGATGATGGCGAGATTGATGTCCGCCAGGGCGTCCCCGATCGCCTCGTCGGCGCTGTCGGCCGGTCCGCGATCTATCAGTTCGATGTACTGCTCGTGTTGCGGCGTCTCCAGTTCATCGCGAACCTCCTCGAGCAGGGTCTTGTAGCTCCGGTCGAGCTCCTTTGCCAGTGTCGACAACTGGCTTTGTTTGAGGCTCATGATTGCTCCCTTTCCTGATGCAAGTGTCAATGAAACACTAGCCCCTTCGGTAGTGCGGTGTTTTGACGGCGGTCAAGCCCGGGCGCGATCCAGCGCCTGCAGCAGGGCTTCGACCACGGCGGTCCGCAGTCGCCTCCAGTCCCGGCCCCCGGCCAGAACGATGTGCTGGTTGATCTCCAGTTCGATGCCGAGGACGAATGGGATCGCCATGAAGGGATCGAGCACCGCGATCACGGTAACGGTGAAGCCGACATGGCCGAGCCAGGTTTCCATCTCAACCCTTGACGCAGATCACCGGCGACAGCCGCGCAACCTTGCCGGCCAGCCCCGCGTGTGCGGAAGCATCGACCACGGCCGTCACGTCCTTGTAGGCCAGCGGCGCTTCCTCGGCGACGCCGCGCGAACTCGAGCTGCGGATCAGAATGCCGCGCGCCTCGAGTTCGTCGACCACGGCCCGTCCGTGCCAGCGCCGGACCGCTTCATGGCGGCTCATCGCCCGGCCGGCGCCATGACAGGCCGAGCCGAAGGCGCGCTCCTCCGTGCCGGCGGCCCCGGCAAGCACATAGGACGCCGTGCCCATGCTGCCGCCGATCAAGACCGGCTGGCCGGCACGGGAGTATTGGTGCGGCAGTTCGGCATGACCCGGCCCGAAGGCCCGCGTCGCGCCCTTGCGATGTACGAAAAGGCGGCGCTTGCTGCCATCCACCGTGTGCGTCTCTTCCTTGCAGGTGTTGTGCGAGACGTCGTAGAGAAGCGGCAGGCGCACGCCGGGAAACACCTCGGCAAAAGCCTGCCGCGCCAGATGGGTGAGGATCTGCCGGTTGGCCAGCGCGCAGTTGATGGCCGCGCGCATGGCGCCCAGGTACCGTATCCCCAGCGCCGACTTCAGCGGCGCGCAGGCCAGTTCGCGATCGGGCAGCGAGATGCCGGCCGCAGGCGCCGCCAGCGCCATCTCGCGCAGGAAGTCGGTGCCGATCTGGTGCCCGAGGCCGCGCGAGCCGCAATGGAGGCTGACCACGACGTCGCCGGGCGCGAGACCGTATGCCTCGGCCGCCGCATCGTCGAATATTTCGCTCACCACCTGCACCTCGAGGTAGTGATTGCCGGAGCCCAGCGTCCCCATTTCGTCGCGCTGCCGCTTCTTGGCCTGGTCCGAGACGGCGCCGGGATCGGCGCCGGCGACGCTGCCGAATTCCTCGATCAGCGCGAGGTCGGCCTCGGAACCATAGCCTTCCGCGACCGCCCAGCGGGCGCCGCCCCTGAGCATGGCCGCCATCCCGGCCGGATCGAGATGGACGCCGCCGGTACTGCCGATTCCGGCGGGAATGCGGGCGAAGAGCCGGTCGGCCAGACGCGCCTTTTGCGCCTCGATGTCGGCGAGCTTCAAGCCCGTGTGCAGGGTGCGCACACCGCAGGAAATGTCGAAGCCGACACCGCCGGCCGAGACCACGCCGCCATCGTCGGGATCGAAGGCGGCGACGCCGCCGATCGGAAAGCCGTAGCCCCAGTGCGCGTCGGGCATGGCGTAGGAGGCGGCGACGATGCCCGGCAGGCTGGCGACGTTGGCGACCTGCTCCCGCACCTTCTCGTCCATCGCTTCGACCAGTTCGCGCGAAGCGAAGATCACGCCCGGGACGCGCATGCGCCCGGCGGCCGGCAGCAGCCATTCGAAGGGGCCGCGCTGCCTGAGATGCTTCAGATCCATGCCGTCCTCACACGTCCACCACGCACTGCGCCAGCCAGCGCCCGTCCGGCTCGCGGTTCACGGCCAGTTCGCAGAATGACGCGCCCTTGACCTCGGCGGCGGGCTGGTGCCGCGCCACGTCTACCGGCTCGCCCCAGACGATGGCACGCAAACTGTGATCCTCGATGCTCACCTCGAAGCGCGAAAACAGCATGCGGCGCGTCGCCATCTCGTACACCAGCGCATTGAGCCAATCCACCAGCAGCATCTCTTCGTCCGGCGCCGCGCAGGCGACGACCACCGCGTCTTTCGGCACCACCCGCGCCGGATCGCAAATTGCGGACGTCATCGCCGTGGCAGCGCCGGCGAAAGCATCGGCCAGCGTTGCGCCGATGCCGCGCACACCGACGTCCGCCTCGTGCGGGAATGTCTCCCAGATCATCGCCGCGCCTGCGCCAGCAGGCGCCGCAACTCGGGCAGCTGCCGCGTATTGAGCACGTCCCCCGCCGTCAGCCAGCCGCGCCGGGCCTGACCGATGCCCAGCCGCAGGTGGATGAAGTCGTCGGCGCTGTGTGCGTCCGAGTTGATGGCGACCAGCACGCCCTCCTCCTTCGCCATCATGCAGTGGCTGTCGAGCAGGTCGAGCCGATCCGGGTGGGCATTCAGTTCGAGGAAGCAGCCGCGCTGCCGCGCCTGGCGGATGATGCGCAGCATGTCGACGTCGTAGGGCGCACGGCTCTCGATGACGCGGCCGGTGGGATGCGCCAGCATGGTGAAATAGCGGTTGTCCATGGCGCGCAGGATGCGCTCGGTCTGTTTCGCCCGCGGCAGGTCGAAGCGGCTGTGCACTGCGCCGATGACGAGGTCGAGCCGGGCCAGGGAAGCGTCGGGCAGGTCGAGGCTGCCGTCCTCGAGAATGTCGACCTCGATGCCCTTCAGCAGCACGATGCCGTCGAGCCGTTCGTTCAGTCGCTGGATCGCGTCGCACTGTTCGGCGAGCCGGCGCGGATCGAGGCCGTGGGCCATGGCCAGCCGCCGCGAGTGCTCGGTGATGGCAAGGTAGGACAGGCCCAGCGCCTTTGCCGCGAGCGCCATCTCCTCCAGTGTGTTGTGCCCGTCCGTCGCCCTGGTGTGCGCATGCAGGTCGCCGCGCAGGTCGGTCAGCTCCACCAGTCGCGGCAGCCGGCCGGCGCGCGCCGCCGCGATCTCGCCGCGGTCCTCGCGCAATTCCGGCGCGATCCAGGGCAGGCCGAGGGCGCGATAGACCGACTCTTCGTCGCCGCCCGCGATGCGCTCGCGACCGCGGAAGACGCCGTACTCGTTGAGTTTGAGGCCCTGCTCCTGGGCAAGGCGGCGCAGCGCGATGTTATGCGCCTTGGATCCGGTGAAATAGCACAGGGCCGCGCCGTAGGCCACCTTCTCGACCACGCGCAAATCCACCTGCAGGCCGCATTTCAGCACCACGCTGGCGCGCGTCGGCCCGTGCGACAGCACTTCGGCCGCCTCGTCGTAGGCGATGAAGCGCGCCATGACGGGGCTGCCCGCCGCGGCGATGACCAGGATGTCGAGGTCGCCGACCGTCTCGCGGCAGCGCCGGTAGCTCCCTGCCACCTCGACCCGGCTCACGCCGCTCGCCGTGGAGAGCCACGCCACCAGGGATTCGGCGTACTGTGCGGCGGTGATGAGCTTGACGCGCCGTACCTTGGATAGATGTGCCTCGACGGCCTGCAGGATGTTGGCCTCGGTCTTCGCGCCGAAGCCCGGCAAGTCGCGGATGCGGCCATCGCGCGCAGCCCGCGCCAGTTGTTCGAGCGTCTGCACCTCGAGTTCGTGCCAGAGCATGCGCACGCGTTTCGGCCCCAGGCCGGGCACATGCAGCAGCTCGGTGATCGCCGGCGGCAGCTCGGCATGCAGCTTGTCCAGTGCGCGGCATTTGCCCGTAGCGACGATTTCGCGCATCTTGCCTGCGAGGTCGTCACCGATGCCGGGCAGATCGGTCAGATCCTCGCCGCGCTCAACCATGGCGCGCACTTCGCGGCCGAGCTCGCCGACGATGCGCGCGGCATTGCGGTAGGCGCGGATGCGAAAGGGATTGGCCTCCTCGATCTCCAGCAAGTCGGCGATTTCGGTGAAGATCGCCGCGATGTCGGCATTGTGGACAGACATGTCAGCCTCGGTGCTGGTCCACCTGCCTGGCCAGTTCCTGCAGGGGCTCGGCCACTTCCACCGGGTA
>DAIOGL010000150.1:0-6441 GCA_036745235.1 Sulfuritalea sp. | reverse complement strand
CCGCCGAACAGCCGCGCGTATTCGATCTTCACGCAGCGGTCCATCACCACGTCGAGACCTGCGGCAGAAGCCTTTTCGGCCGCCTCGCGATTGATCACGCCCAGCTGCAGCCAGAGGCACTTCGCACCGATGCGGATCGCCTCTTCGGCGATCGGCAAGGCATCCTCGGGCTTGCGAAACACGTCGACCAGATCCACCTTCACGGGAACCGAGGCGAGATCCGGGTAGCATTTGCAGCCGAGGATCTCGGTCGCCGCGGGATTCACCGGAATGATCGTGTAGCCGTGTTCCAGCATGTATTTCGCGGCGAAATAGCTCGGCCGGTTCCAGCTCGGCGAAAGGCCCACCACCGCAATCACGCGATTGCCCAGCAGCACCCGGCGCAAGCCGGCGACATCGTCGACGATCATCATGCCTCCTCTCGAATTCAGACGGATTCTGCCATCGGCGCAGGGCCGCGGGGCACATCGGCCAGCCGCCAGTTTGCCATGGCCCAGGCCCATAACTCGTCTATGGGGGCGGCGCGCAGTTCCGCGGGCGGCCGCTGGCCGAGGAATGTCAGCGCGGCAAGCAGCGCGGGGCCGGGCCGTGTGCTGTCCACTGGCGCCGCGCGGGTCTGCTTCGACAGCTTCTCGCCGGCGGCATTCAGCACCACCGGCAGGTGGGCATACTCCGGCGTCGGCACGCCGAGGCATTGCTGCAGAAAGATCTGGCGCGAGGTCGAGGCCAGCAGGTCGGCTCCGCGCACGACATGAGTGATGCCGGTCTCGGCATCGTCGACCACCACCGCCAACTGGTAGGCGAACAGGCCATCGGCGCGCAGGAGGATGAAGTCGCCCGCATCGCGGGCCAGATCGCTGTCGATGCGGCCCTGGATCGCGTCGTCGAAACTCACCCTGGCCTCGCCCACCCGCACGCGCCAGGCGCGTGCCGTGCGTCCCGGGGCAAGCCCCGCGCGGCAGGTGCCCGGGTAGATCGCCGCGCCATCGGGGGCAATGGCCGAATCGGCGAGTTCGCGCCGCGTACAGGCGCAGGGAAACACCCGGCCCGCCGCCTTGAGCCGTTCCACCGCCGCCGCATAGGCGTCGCCGCGGCGGCTTTGCCACACGAGTTCGCCATCCCACGCAAAGCCGCAACCCTCCAGCGTACGCAGGATTTCGCCGGCCGCCGCTGCGCTGCAGCGCGGCGCATCGACGTCTTCCATGCGCAGGTGCCACTCGCCCCGCCGGGTCCTCGCCTCCAGAAACGAGCCGACCGCGGCCACCAGCGAACCGAAATGCAGGGGGCCGGTAGGCGAGGGCGCAAAGCGCCCGCGATAAGCAGGTTTTGGAGAGATCATCGGCCGGAGTGATGGCACGCTCGGCAGCGAAACGGTAGGATTCGGGTCATTTCAAATTTCAATGAAGGGAGCAGACATGGCCACGCTGGAACTCAATGCCGACAATTTTCAACAAACCATCAATGATAACGCCAACGTCATCGTCGATTTCTGGGCGCCGTGGTGTGCGCCATGCCGCGCCTTTGCGCCGACCTTCGAGGCGGCGTCGGAAAAGCAGCCCGGCATCGTTTTCGCCAAGGTGAATACCGAAGAGCAGCAGCAAATCGCCGCCGCCTTCAACATCCGCTCGATTCCGACCCTGATGGTCTTTCGTGACCAGATAATAATTTATTCCGAGGCCGGCTCGCTGCCTGCGAGCAGCTTCGACCAATTGATTGCCCAGGCCATGGCGCTCGACATGGACACGGTTCGGGCCGAAATCGCGGCACAAGGCGGAGCCGCCTAGGCCAAAGCCATATCGGGTTATCATGAAGTCCGTCATCACAGCGCGGCGATGAAACCCATGCCCTCCCGGGAACCCAGCAGCGACGCCGAAATCCGTCGTGTCGAAATGCTGTTCGACAGCCTGCCATCGAGCATCGTCGTGGCGCTGATCAGCGTTTTCCTGTGCTTTCTGGTTCTCTTCGACACCGCGGATCTGAACATCCTCAAGGCGTGGACGGCCTTCATGCTCTCGGTTCTGGCCGTGCGCGTCTGGATCTGGTACATGTTCGGCAACCTCGACCGGGAGAGCGAAAACGTCCGTCGCTGGGAATGGCTGTTTGCCGCCGGCGCCTTCCTCACGGGTGTCGGCTGGGGGGCGCTGTTCGGGCCCCTGTATGCCCCTCCGGCGCACCCCGACGCCCAGATGTTCATCGCGCTGATGGTGGTGATCACTGCCTTCACCGGCACCGTCTTTCTCGCCCTGAGCCATGCGACGTTCTGGCTCTTCATCACGCCCACGCTGCTGCCGGCGATCGGCCACTACGCTTCCAGCCTGGGGCACAACGCGCAGTGGCCGGTAATCGCTGCCGCCTGCTGCATCGCCGTCTTCATCATCGTGCAGCGCAGGCTCTACCAATCCACCACCGCCAACCTCAGGCGCAGCACGGAGGCCGAATTCCTGCTTGCCGAGCAGCAGGCGATCTTCGACTCATCGCCGATGGGAATCGCGGTCATCGACCGCAAGCAGGTGGTCAAGTGCAACGCGCGCCTGGGCGAGATGCTGGGTCGCCGCATCCAGGACCTGACGAGTTCGCACCTCTACAACCATTTCGTCAGCACCGCGGAGGCCGATCAGTTCATCGCCGACAGCACCGCTGCTTTCGACAAAGGGCATCTGGCGCAGGGCATGTACCGCCTGCGGCGCGCGGACGGCACCCAGTTCTGGGCGGAACTTTCGGGGCGCAAGATGCGCGACGGGATGACGTACAGCGTCTGGATGATCGCCGACGTCACCCTGCGCGTCGCCAACGAACGACGCGCGCACAAACGCGACTAGGACACCACGCATCGTCCGGAATGGCGTCCGGCCGGCGCCGACTCCTGTCTATCGGCAGCGGCGAGTGAGCGTACTTTGCTCGACCGCCCTGCTGCGCAGGGGCTTCATCAGACGTTGAAGAGGAAGTTCAGCACGTCGCCATCCCTGACGACGTATTCCTTGCCTTCAGCCCGCATCTTGCCGGCTTCCTTGGCCCCCGCTTCGCCCTTGTAGGCGATGAAATCATCGAAGGAGATGGTCTGGGCGCGAATGAAGCCCTTCTCGAAATCGGTATGGATCACGCCGGCCGCCTTGGGCGCGGTGTCGCCGACATGGATGGTCCAGGCGCGCACTTCCTTGACGCCGGCGGTGAAATAAGTCTGCAACCCGAGCAGCTTGTAGGCGGCGCGGATCAGGCGGTTGAGGCCCGGTTCCTCCAGCCCCAGGTCGGTCAGGAACATCTGCTTCTCGTCGTCCTGGAGGTCGGCGATCTCGGCCTCGATCGCGGCGCAGACGGCGACGACTTCGGCCTTTTCGGCAGCGGCATGGGCCGTTACGGCATCGAGGTAGGGATTGTTCTCGAAGCCGCCCTCCTTGACGTTGGCGACATACAGCACCGGCTTGGCGGTGATCAGGCAGAAGGGCTTGATCAGGGCCAATTCCTCCTTCGACAGATCCAGCGCCCGCACCGCCTTGGCCTGGTCCAGCTGCGCGATGCATTTTTCGAGCACGGCGCAGAGGATCTTCGCCTCCTTGTCGCCTGCACTGGCGGGCTTCCTGTAGCGGTTCAGCGCCTTTTCGGCCGTCGCCATGTCGGCCAGGGCCAGTTCGGTGTCGATCACCTCGATGTCATGCAGCGGATCGATCTTGCCGGCCACATGCACCACGTTGTCATCGCTGAAGCAGCGCACCACATGCACCACCGCATCCGTTTCGCGGATGTTGGCGAGGAACTGGTTGCCGAGGCCCTCGCCCTTGCTGGCGCCGGCGACCAGGCCGGCGATGTCTACGAATTCGACGATGGCCGGCTGGATCCGCTGCGGCTTGACGATGGCGGACAACGCGGCCAGGCGGGGGTCCGGGACCTCGACGATGCCGACGTTCGGCTCGATGGTGCAGAACGGATAGTTCTCCGCCGCGATGCCCGACTTGGTCAGCGCGTTGAAAAGGGTGGATTTGCCGACGTTGGGCAGTCCGACGATGCCGCATTGGAGACTCATGGATTTTCTTTCGTTGCCGGTTGCGGCTTGCTGTTGATTTTTTGCGTGGCGGCGGCGAAGTCGCCGCGCGCCAATGTAGGCCAGGCGAGCAGCGCGCGATCCAGCGCGGCGTCGATCTCGCTGCGTTCTTCCTTGCGCGGCGGCTTCAGCACGTAGTCGACGACCTCGTTCCTGTCGCCGGGATGGCCGATGCCGATGCGCAGCCGCCAGTAGTCCTGGGTGCCCAGATGCGCGGTGATGTCCTTCAGCCCGTTGTGGCCGCCGAGGCCGCCGCCGAACTTGAGCCGCATCTGGCCCGGGGGCAGATCCAGCTCGTCATGCATGACCAGCATTTCGGCCGGCGCGATGCGGTAGAACTGGGTCAGCGCCCGCACCGACTGGCCGCAGCGGTTCATGAAAGTCTGCGGCAGCAGAAACCACAAATTCTCGGCGCGCGCCTGGCCGGCCAGGCCGTGAAAGCGCGACTCGCGACTCGGACTGACCCCGAGTTCGCGTGCCAGGCGCTCACAAAGCCAAAACCCGGCGTTGTGCCGGGTTTCAGCGTATTCGGCCCCGGGGTTGCCGAGGCCGACGATCAGACGCAGCGAAGCCTGCAAGAGATTATCTCTTGTCGGTCTTCTCGGACTTCTTCTCGACCTTCTTCTCGGCAGGTGCCGCAGCAACCACGGGGGCCGCCTCGACTGCGGCGACTTCCTCTTCGGCCTTGCCGCCGCGCACGATAACCGTCGCCACCACGGGATCTTCACCCTTGTGCACCACGGCTTCGACGCCGGCCGGCAGCTTGAGTTCGGAAACATGCAGCGAATGGCCGGTGCTCATGTCCTTCAGATCGACTTCGATGAAGGCCGGCAGATCCTTCGCCAGACAGCGCACATCGAGATCGGACATGACGTGTTGCACCATGCCGCCGGAGAGCTTCACGCCCGGCGAAACATCGGCATTGACGAAGTGCAGCGGCACCTTCTGGTGCAGCTTGTGGGAGGCATCGACGCGCTGGAAATCGGCGTGCAGGATCACGGGACGGTAGGGATGGCGCTGCACATCGCGCAGCAGGCACATCTCCTTCTTGCCGTCGAGGTTGATGTTCAGCACGGAGGAGTAGAAAGCCTCCTTGCGCAACAGCTGAAACAGCTCGTTGTGGTCGATGTCGATCTGCTGCGGTGTTGCGGTACCGCCGTACAGAATGCCGGGGACCCGGCCAGTGCGACGCAGGCGGCGGCTCGCTCCAGTGCCCTGTCCATCGCGCTTGTTTGCGTTGAATTCGAGTTGCATGATTTGCTCCAGTAAGTACTGCTTGAAATATCCCTCGCCCGCGACCAGGCAAGGGGGTAAAAAAATCAGTCCATGAACAGCGAGGAGACGGACGACTCGTTGCTGATGCGCAACATGGTCTCGGCCATCAGCTCGGCGATCGATATCTGCCGGATGCGCGAGCAGGCACTGGCCGCCTCCGACAAGGGAATGGTGTCGGTCACCACCAGCTCGTCGAGTTCGGATTCCATGATTCGCGATACGGCGCTGCCCGACAGCACCGGGTGGGTACAGTAGGCCAGCACGCGCTTCGCGCCGTGCTCCTTGAGCGCCTGGGCGGCCTTGCACAGCGTGCCGGCGGTATCCACCATGTCGTCCATGATGACGCAGGTGCGGCCTTCGACTTCGCCGATGATGTTCATCACTTCCGACACATTGGCCTTCGGCCGCCGCTTGTCGATGATCGCCAGGTCCGACTCCAGGCGCTTGGCCAGCGCGCGGGCACGGACCACGCCGCCGACGTCGGGCGAGACCACCAGCAGGTCCTCGTGCCGCTGCTTCCAGATGTCGCCGAGCAGGATCGGCGCCGCATACACGTTGTCCACCGGGATGTCGAAGAATCCCTGGATCTGGTCGGCATGCAGATCGACCGTCAGCACGCGCTGCACGCCGGCGGTCTGCAGCATGTTGGCCACCACCTTGGCGGTGATCGCGACCCGTGCCGAGCGCGTCCGCCGGTCCTGGCGGGCGTAGCCGAAATACGGGATGGCGGCGGTGATGCGCCCGGCGGAGGCCCGCTTCAGGGCATCCACCATCACCATCAGTTCCATCAGATTGTCGTTGGTCGGAAAACAGGTCGACTGCAGCACGAAGACGTCGTGGCCGCGCACATGCTCGAGGATCTCGCAGCTGACCTCGCCGTCGGAAAAACGCCCGACGTCGGCGCGGCCAAGCGAGATGTGCAGGCGTTTGACGACATCGGCCGCCAGCTTGCGGTTGGCGTTGCCGGTAAACACCATCAGGCTGTCGTAGGCCATGTCGGTCAGCTCAATTGAGGCGGGCGGGCAAATGCGGCTAAACCCTTGCTGCCTGCGCCATTTCTGTGAATAGGTTGGCTGGGGAGGAAGGATTCGAACCTTCGCATGCTGGAATCAAAATCCAGTGCCTTAACC
>DAIOGL010000149.1:0-6521 GCA_036745235.1 Sulfuritalea sp. | reverse complement strand
TGGTGGGCGGCAAGCGCACACTGAAGATCGGCGACCTGATGGGCACCGTGGTGGTTCCCTTCATGCCGCTGAAGACGGACGAAGACTTCGAAAAGCTGGTCGAACTGGGCCAGAAGACCATCGACTTCTTCGCCGAAAACGCGCTGGAACACGAGCGGACCGGCGAAATGATCGAGCGTATCGGCCTGGTCAACTTCCTCGAGGGCATCGAGGTCGATATCGACGCCAACATGGTTTCCACGCCGCGCATGAACCCCTACGTCAATACCGCCGGCTGGGACGAGGAAGTCGCCAAGATCAACGCCAAAAAAGCCGCTGCCTGAAAGGATCGAGCATGAACGCACAAGTTAACGCACCCGCGCCCGCCGCCCCGCTGCGCAAAGCCATCGAATGCGGTGTGCCGGACAACAAGCCGCACCTGCACCCGACGCTGCTGAAGAACTACGGCAACTGGAAGTATCACGACCGGCCCCGTCCCGGCGTGCTGCACCACGTCTCGCATACCGGCGATGAAATCTGGACGGTACGCGCCGGCACCCAGCGCCAGATGGACCTTTACACCATCCGCACCCTGTGCGACATCGCCGACAAGTTCGCCGAGGGCTTCGTCCGCTTCACCATCCGCTCCAACATCGAGTTCATGGTGGCCGACCAGAAGAAGGTCGATCCGATGATCGCCGAACTCGAAAAGAACGGTTTCCCCGTCGGCGGCACCGGCAACTCGGTTTCGATGGTGTCCCACACCCAGGGCTGGCTGCACTGCGACATCCCCGGCACCGACGCCTCCGGCGTGGTCAAGTCGATGATGGACGAGCTCTACAACGAGTTCAAGAACGAAGAGATGCCGAACCGCGTGCATATGTCGACCTCCTGCTGCGAGATCAACTGCGGCGGCCAGGCTGACATCGCGATCATCATCCAGCACACCAAGCCGCCCAAGATCAACCACGACCTGGTGGCCAACGTCTGCGAACGCCCGACCGTCGTGGCCCGCTGCCCGGTCGCCGCGATCCGTCCGGCGCTGGTCAATGGCAAGCCCTCGCTCGAAGTCGATGAGAAGAAGTGCATCTGCTGCGGCGCCTGCTATCCCCCCTGCCCCCCGATGCAGATCAACGATCCGGAGCATTCCAAGCTGGCGATCTGGGTCGGCGGCAAGAACTCCAACGCGCGCGGCAAGCCCACCTTCATGAAGATGGTCGCGTCGGGTCTGCCCAACAACGCTCCGCGCTGGCCCGAAGTCAACGCCGCAGTGGGCAACATCCTGCGCACCTACAAGGCCGACGCCCGCCCCTGGGAGCGTCTGTCGGACTGGGTCGAGCGTATCGGCTGGCCGCGTTTCTTCGAGAAGACCGGACTGCCCTTCACCAAGTACCTGATCGACGACTGGCGCGGTTCACGTGCCAACCTCAACGCTTCCACCCACATCCGCTTCTGAGCGAAATTTAGGATAGTCAGCTCATGAAATTTGCAGTCACCATCAACGAAGGGCCTTACCAGCACCAGGCAAGCGATTCCGCTTACCTGTTCTGCAAGGCCGCACTGGAGAAGGGCCACGAGATCCGTCGCGTGTTCTTCTACAACGACGGCGTGAATAACGCGTCGTCGCTGACCGAACCGCCGCTCGACGACCGCAACATCGTCGCGCGCTGGTCCAAGCTCGCGGAAGACCACAAGCTCGACCTCGTGGTGTGCGTTGCCGCCGCCCTGCGCCGCGGCATCCGCGACGAAAACCTGGCCTCCGGCTTTCGCATCTCGGGGCTCGGCCAGCTCGTTGAAGCGGGTATCGAGGCCGACCGCCTCGTGACCTTTGGAGACTGACATGAGCGAAGGAACCATCAAGAAGTTCATGTTCGTCAATCGCACGGCGCCCTACGGCACCATTTACGCGCTCGAATCGCTGGAAGTCGTCCTCATCACGGCGGCCTTCGACCAGGACGTGAGCCTCGTCTTCATGGACGACGGCGTGTTCCAGCTGAAGAAGGGCCAGCAGACCAAGGGCATCGAGAACAAGAACTTCTCGCCGACCTACCGGGCGCTGGACGGCTACGACATCGAGAAGCTCTACGTCGAAGAGGAAGCGCTGGCTGCCCGCGGGCTGACCGAAGACGATCTGCTGGTCGACGTTACGGTGATGTCGCGCGCCGAACTGGGCAAGCTCATGGACGAGATGGACGTCGTCCTCAGCTACTAAGGAAAAGGAACATTCATGTTGCACATCGTCAATAAATCGCCGCTGCAACGCACCACGCTGGAGTCCTGCCTGCGGGTTGCCGTGCCCGGCGGCGCCATCCTCCTGATCGAGGATGCCGTCTACGCCGCCACTCGCGGCAATGCGGCCGAAGCCCAGCTGCGCGACGCGCTGTCGCGCTTCAAGGTCTATGCCCTCGCCCCCGATCTCGACGCGCGCGGCATGGGCGACCGCGTCATGGAAGGCGTCTCTACCGTGGATTACGGCGGCTTCGTCGACCTCGTCGCAGAACACAAAAACTGCCAATCGTGGCTGTAAGCAAGATCTTTTAGTTACCCCGCACATCACCAAGGAGACACTCATGGCTAGCATCGAAGTCAACGGCAAGACCTACGAAACGGACGAAGAAGGTTATCTGGTCAACCTCGCCGAATGGAACGAGGAAGTCGGCAACTACCTCGCGCAAACTGAAAACGTCGAACTGACGGACCAGCACTGGGAAGTCATCAACTTCCTGCGCGACTACTACAACGAGTTCCAGATCGCCCCGGCCGTGCGCGTGCTGACCAAGGCAATCGGCAAGAAGCTCGGCCCGGAAAAAGGCACCAGCCAGTACCTCTACGACCTGTTCCCCTACGGCCCCGCCAAGCAGGCATGCAAGATCGCCGGCCTGCCGAAGCCCACCGGCTGCGTCTGATTCCAGTCGCAATCAGGCCGATGGCTGTCCGCAATACCCGTACCTGAGCCGCACTAGAGAGCGTCCATGAGTGTCTTGTTCGCAATCCTGTTCTACGCCGCCACGCTGATTCTGGCGGGCGGCGTCCTGTACCGGATCTACGACTATGCGCGCACCCCGGCGCCGCTGAAGATCCCCACCACGCCGGCACCGACCACGACCGGCGGCGTCGCCTTCCGCATGTTCCGCGAGGTGGTGTTCTTCGAGAGCCTGTTCAAGTCCAACCTGTGGATCTGGGCGCTCGGCTGGCTATTCCATGTCGGCCTGGCGCTGGTGTTGCTGCGCCACCTGCGCTACTTCACCGAACCGGTGAATTTCATCATCGCCTTCATCCAGCCCTTCGGCATGTACGCCGGCTTCGCCATGGCCGCGGGCCTTGCCGGGCTGTGGGCGCGGCGTTTCCTGGTCGAGCGCATCCGCTACATCTCGACCCCCTCCGATCACCTGATGCTGGCCCTGCTGCTCGGCATCGCCGTCACCGGCCTGCTGATGAAGTTCGTCATGCACACCGACATCGTCGCCGTGAAGACCTTCTTCCTCGGCCTCATGGTGTTCGAGATCAACCCGCTGCCGGCACATCCCGGCCTCTACCTGCATCTGGGCATGGTCGCGCTGCTGATGATCATCTTCCCCGTCAGCAAGCTGCTGCACGCCCCCGGCCTCTTCTTCTCGCCGACCCGCAACCAGGTCGACAATCCGCGCGAAACGCGCCATCTGGCGCCCTGGGCCGCCAAATTCGAAGCGAAGAACTGAGATGGCTGACGAAACCACTCCCGTCGCCGTGGCACCAGCGCCGCCCGCAGGGGGTACCGCCCCCGGCGCCGCCGGAGGCATAACTCCTGCAGCCAAGCCCGCCGCCGCCAAGGCGCCGGAGAAGGCCAAGGTGGTCGCTCCCGCTTTCCGCGAGTACCCGACCATCCCGGCCTTGCAGATCGACGCGATGGTCGACTCCAACCCCTATGTCTCCGCCGCCGTGCACAACGAAGCGGTCGGCTTCCCCGGCACCCTGGTCGATGGCTGGGAGCAGAAGGCCGTCGCCAAGATGGGCGAACTGCTGGGCAAGTACCGCTCGCTCAAGGTGTACATGGATGCCTGCGTGCATTGCGGCGCCTGCACCGACAAGTGCCACTATTTCATCGGCACCGGCGATCCGAAGAACATGCCGGTGGCGCGCCAGGACCTGATGCGCTCGGTGTATCGCCGCTACTACACGCTGCCCGGCAAGCTGTTCCCCAAGCTGGTCGGCGCCCGCGACATGACCAAGGACGTGCTCGACGACTGGTTCCGCTACTACAACCAGTGTTCCGAGTGCCGCCGCTGCTCGGTGTTCTGCCCCTACGGCATCGACACCGCCGAAGTCACCATGGCGGCGAAGGAAATCATGGACAGCGTCGGTCTCGGTCACAAGTACGTGAACGAGATCATCGCCAAGGTGCACAAGATCGGCAACAACCTCGGCCTGCCCGGCCCGGCGCTGGAGAACACGCTGGAAGGCCTGGAAGAGGACGTGCTGGAAGACACCGGCGCCGCCGTCAAGTATCCGCTCGATGTGAAGGGCGCCGAAGTGCTGCTGGTCACGCCCTCGGCAGACTTCTTCGCCGAGCCGCACGTCGATAGCCTGATCGGCTACGGCAAGGTTTTCCATGCCGCCGGCATTTCCTGGACGCTGTCCAGCAAGGCATCGGAAGCCGGCAACTTCGGCATGTTCATCGGCAACTACGAGCAGATGCAGAAGATCGCCATGCGCGTGCGCGAAGCGGCGCTGGAACTCGGCGTCAAGCGCATCGTGGTCGGCGAATGCGGCCACGCCTGGCGCGTCGCCTACGCCTTCTGGAACACCCTGACCGGCATCGGCGCCGGCGCCAGCGATCCCTTCGCGATCCAGCTGCAGAAGCAGCTCGATCCGAACTACAAGCAGCCCTCGCACATCTGCGAAGTGACCTGGGACCTGATCCAGGCCGGGCGGCTCAAGTTCAACAAGGAAGCCAACGATCACCGCATCGTCACCTTCCACGATTCCTGCAACGTCGCACGCGGCTCGCGCATGGGCGATTATGCCGGCGGCCAGTTCGACATTCCGCGCAACATCATCAAGGCCGTGGCCAACCGCTACGTCGAAATGTCACCCGACACGACGCACGAGAGAACCTTCTGCTGCGGCGGCGGCGGCGGCCTGCTGACCGACGAACTGCTCGACCTTCGCATCAAGGGCGCGCTGCCGCGCATGGAAGCCCTGAACCGCATCGTGCAGCACGACGGCGTCAATTTCATGGCCACCATCTGCGCCATCTGCAAGGCCCAATTCACCAAGGTGCTGCCCTACTACGGCTTCAAGATGAGCATGGTCGGCGGCGTGCACCAGCTGGTCAGTACCGCGATCGTGCTCAACAACGAGCAATGACGAACAAGATATCAATGGAGACCCCTCATGTCCGCCACGCCTGAAACCCAAGCCGAAAAATTGACCTTCCGCCGCTACAAGGAAGGCGACACCAAGGTCAAACGCTGGCAACAGCAGATCTTTCAGGCCAGCTATACCTACAAGTGCCCGACCTACGTGCAGTCGACCCCGCCGTGCCAGGGTTCCTGCCCGTCCGGCGAAGACATCCGCGGCTATCTGAACATCGTGCGCGGCATCGAGAAGCCCCCCGTCGGCGCCGATGGCAAGCCGAGCATGACTTGGCAGGAATACGCCTGGCGTCGCCTGACCGAAGCCAATCCGCTGCCCTCCGTGATGGGCCGCGTCTGTCCCGCGCCATGCGAAACGGGCTGCAACCGCAATGAAGTCGAAGACCACGTCGGCATCAACTCGGTCGAGCATTATCTGGGCGACTGGGCAATCAAGAACAACCTGAAGTTCAAGGCCCCGGAAAAGAAGACCGGCAAGAAGGTCGCCATCATCGGCGGCGGCCCGGCCGGCCTGTCGGCCGCTTACCACCTGACCCTCAAGGGCCACAGCTGCACCATTTTCGACGAGCACGAATTCCTCGGCGGCATGATGCGCTACGGCATCCCCGGCTACCGCACGCCGCGCGACACGCTCGACGCCGAAATCCAGCGCATCCTCGACCTCGGCGTGGAAGTGCATCTCAAGACGCGCATCGGCACCCATGTCACGCTGGAACAATTGCGCGAAAGCTATGACGCGATCTTCCTCGGCCTCGGTGCCCAGGCCGGCCGCGCCCTGCCGCTGCCCGGCGATCCGGCAGCCCATACCGCACCGAACGTGGTCACCGCCACGGCATTCCTCAAGGCCTTCAACGACGGCCGCCTGAAGACCGTAGGTCACCGCGTGGTGGTGGTCGGCGGCGGCGACACCTCGATGGACGTCGCCACCGTTGCCCGCCGCCTGGGCCACATCGAGAAGGTCAATCCCACGGATTTCGAAGCGGCCATCGCCGGCCACCTGGCCCAGGACGTCGCCGACGTTTCCCTGCGCCAGGGTGCCGAAGTCACGCTGACCTCCGTCTATATGACCGCCAGCAAGCCCGAAATCGAGCATGCCGAGGCCGAAGGCATCACCATCATGGGCGGCTGGATGCCGATCGGCGTCGTCAAGGGGCCCGACGGTCGCGCCACGGCGCTGCGCGTAATGCA
>DAIOGL010000148.1:2717-6531 GCA_036745235.1 Sulfuritalea sp. | reverse complement strand
TCGGTGCGCCGAATTTCTCCAGCGCGCGTTCGACGATGGCTATCGCGCGTTCGACGCCGGCGCAGAAACCTCTTGGATTGGCGAGCAGTATTTGCATTACAGAATCCCGATGATTTCGACTTCGAAGCGGACCGGCTTGCCGGCCAGCGGGTGATTGAAATCGACCAGCACCGCTTCGGCGTCGAGTTCGCGCACGATGCCGGTGAACTTGTCGCCGCCGGGCGCGGCGAACTCGATCAGGCCGTGCAATTCGGGGCGGGCATTGGGAGGCAGCGCGCTGCGGGCCATGCGCTGGGTCAGCTGCGGATTGTGGGGACCGAAGGCCTGGTCGGGCTCGAGCAGGAACACGTGGCGCTCGCCGACGCTGACGCCGATCAGGCAGTGCTCCAGCGGCGGTGCCAGTTCCCCGCTGCCGAGCTGCAGGGTCGCCGGGGTCGAGTCGAAAGTGCTCACCAGTTCAGTGTCGTCGCCGGTGGCGACGCGGTAGTGCAGCGTGATGAGATTGCCGGCACGCACGGTTTCAGCGGTCTGAGTCATGAGCTTTCCTTGCCGAAGCGGAACTGATGCAGGAGCATCAGCGCCACGCCGACGGTGATGGCCGAATCGGCCACGTTGAATGCCGGCCAATGATAGCCCGCCAGATGAAAATCGAGAAAATCCACCACGGCGTCGAAGCGCAGGCGGTCGATCACGTTGCCGATTGCGCCGCCGAGGATCAGCGACAGCGCCGCCGGCAGCAGGCGCTCCTGCGCATGCTTGCGCAAGAGACTCAGCAGCCAGACGGAAACGAGCAGCGCGAGCCCCACGAAAAACCACTTCTGCCAGCCGCCGGCATCGGCCAGAAAGCTGAAGGACGCACCGGGGTTGAAGACCAGGACGAGATTGAAGAACGAGGTCACGCTCCGCCGCTCCATGTGGCGAAAGCTCTCCAGTATCCAGACCTTGCTGATCTGGTCGAGGATCAGCACCAGCGCCGCCAGCGCCAGCCAGCGGCCCAGCGTCGGCACGAACTTAGGCAAACTCGCGCGCCTCGCCGGACCCGAACAGAGTGGAGCTGCAGCGTCCGCAGAGTTCGGGATGTTCGGCGTCGCGGCCGACGTCCTCGCGCCAGTGCCAGCATCGCGCGCACTTGGCGTGGGCGCTTGGAGTTGCCTCTATCACCGTGTCGCCGGCGCCGACTCTTTCCAGGCTCACCTTGGAGCAGATCAAGACGAACTTGAGATCCTCGCCCAGCGACGCCAGCAGGTCGTAGGTTTCGGGCGCGGCGCGCAGGCTCACCTCGGCCTGCAGCGACGAGCCGATGCCGCCGGCGCCGCGCACGTCTTCGAGCACGCGCGAGACTTCGGCCCGCACGGCACGCAGCGCTTGCCACCGTGTCACCAGCGCCGACTCTTCGGCCTGTGCCGGCAATTCATGCCAGGTGGCGAGCATGACGCTGTCGCCCTGCTTCAGCGTCGCCCAGATTTCCTCGGCGGTGAAGGACAGGATCGGCGCCATGAGGCGCGTCACGGCTTGCAGGATGTGCCACAGCGCGCTCTGCGCCGAGCGGCGTGCGCGGGAATCCTCCGCGGCGGTGTACAGCCGGTCCTTGAGGATGTCGAGGTAGAAGGCGCCGAGGTCCTCGGAACAGAAGTTCATCAGCGCCTGCACCACCTTGTGGAACTCGAAGCGCTCGTAGTCGGCGGTGCATTGCGCCTGCAGGCGGCGCGTCAGCGCGAGCGCATAGCGATCGACCTCCAGCCATTGCGCGGGCGGCAGCATCTGCGTCTTCGCATCGAAATCCGCGGTGTTGGCGAGCAGAAAGCGCAGCGTATTGCGCAACCGGCGATAGACCTCGACCACGCGCGGCAGGATGGTCTTCTCGTCGATCGACAGCTCGCCGGAGTAGTCGGTGCTGGCGACCCAGAGACGGAGGATTTCGGCGCCGAGCGTGTCGGAGATCTTCTGCGGCGCGACGACGTTGCCCTTCGACTTGGACATCTTCATGCCCTTGCCGTCGACCACGAAGCCGTGGGTCAGCAAGGCCTTGTAGGGCGCGCGGCCGTCGATCGCGGCACCCGTGAGCAGGCTGGAATGGAACCAGCCGCGATGCTGGTCCGAGCCTTCGAGATAAAGGTCGGCCGGGTAGGTCAGATCCGCCGCGTGCGAGCCGCGCAGCACAGTGCGGTGCGTGGTGCCGGAATCGAACCAGACGTCGAGCGTGTCGCGCATCTTGTCGTACTGGCTGGCTTCGTCACCGAGCAGCTCGGTGGCATCGAGCTTGAACCAGGCGTCGATGCCCTCCTTCTCGATCCGCTGCGCGACGGCTTCGAGCAGTTCCAGCGTGCGCGGATGCGGCTCGCCGGTTTCCTTGTGGAGGAAGAAGGGAATCGGCACGCCCCAGTTGCGCTGGCGCGAGACGCACCAGTCGGGGCGGTTGGCGATCATCGCGTGCAGCCGCGCCTTGCCCCAGTCCGGATAGAACTTGGTCGCCTCGACCGCAGCCAGCGCCTTGTCGCGCAGCGTGCCGCTGCCGTCGGTGGGCTTCCGGTCCATGCCGACGAACCACTGCGTCGTGGCGCGATAGATGATCGGCGTCTTGTGCCGCCAGCAATGCATGTAGCTGTGCACGATTTCGCTGCTGGCGAACAGGCTGCCGACCTCGGCCAGCTTCTCGATGATGACGGCATTGGCCTTCCAGACGAACATGCCGCCGAAGAAGGGCAGGCTCGCGGCGAACACGCCGTCGCCCTGCACCGGGGTGAGAATCTCGTCGTTGTGCATGCCGTGCTTGCGGCAGGACTCGAAGTCCTCCAGGCCGTAGGCCGGCGCGCTATGGACGATACCCGTGCCGGTGTCGAGCGTGACGTAGTCGCCCAGATACACGGGAGACTTGCGTTCGTAGAACGGGTGCAGGAAGTTCACCAGCGCCAGCGCCGTGCCCTGGCAGGCGCCGAGCACCTCGCCTTCGAGCTTGTAGCGCTCGAGTGCCGCGGCGCGCAGTTCGGCGGCGAGGATCAGGCAGCCGCGCGCTGTCTTCACCAATTCATAGGTGAAATCCGGATGCATGTTGAGCGCCTGGTTCGACGGAATTGTCCACGGCGTCGTGGTCCAGATCACCGTGTAGCACTCGCCCGCCGGCAGTTCGGCGAGGCCGAAGGCATGGGCCACGCGAGCGCGTTCGGCGGCGTCGAGGCGGAAGGCGACGTCGATCGCCGGCGACTTCTTGTCCTGGTACTCGACCTCGGCCTCGGCCAGCGCCGAACCGCAATCGAAGCACCAATTCACCGGCTTCAGGCCCTTGAACAGGTAACCGGTCTTGTACAGGTCGCCGACTGAACGAATCTCGTCCGCCTCGTTCTTGAAGGCCATCGTGAGATAGGGATTGTCCCAGTCGCCCAGCACGCCGAGGCGGATGAAGTCCAGCTTCTGCCGCTCCACCTGCTCGGCGGCGAAGCTGCGGCACAACTCGCGACCCTTGTCGGCCGGCAGGTGCTTGCCGTGGGTCTTCTCGATCTGGTGCTCGATCGGCAGGCCGTGGCAGTCCCAGCCCGGCACATAGGGCGCATCGAAGCCGGCCAGTGTCTTGGAGCGGACGATGATGTCCTTGAGGATCTTGTTTACCGCATGGCCGATGTGGATGTCGCCGTTGGCATAGGGCGGGCCGTCGTGCAGCACGAAGCGCGGACGTCCCCTGGCCGCATCGCGGATCTTCCAGTAGAGCCGCTGCTGCTGCCACGCGGCGATCCAGCCCGGCTCGCGCTTGGCGAGGTCGCCGCGCATCGGAAACGGCGTGTCAGGCATGTTGAGGGTCTTGCGGTAATCAGCCATGGGT
>DAIOGL010000148.1:0-2617 GCA_036745235.1 Sulfuritalea sp. | reverse complement strand
TGAATGGGTGTTGAAATATGTACGAACATTTTCGACATCGCGGGCGATCTGCGCCTTGAGCGCATCCAGCGAATCGAACTTCGCCTCGTCGCGCAGCTTGTGCAGGAAATTCACGTCGACATGGGTGCCGTAGATGTCGCGGTCGAAATCCAGCAGATGGACTTCCAGCACGGGCTTCAGGCCTTCCTCGACCGTGGGGCGCACGCCGATGTTGGCCGCGCCCGGGATCGGCTGCGCGGCGACGCCCGAGACCGTCACGGCGAACACGCCGGACAGCGGCAGGCGCTTGCGCCTGACCTGGATGTTGGCGGTGGGAAAGCCGATGGTGCGGCCGAGCTTCTTGCCGTCCATGACGCGCCCGGCAATGACGAAGGCGCGGCCCAGCAATCCCTCGGCACGCTCGATGTCGCCGCTCGCAAGAGCAGCGCGCACGGCAGAGCTGGAAACGCGGAGCCCGCCGAAATCCACCGTGTGCATGGCCTCGACCACGAAACGGTGCTCGCGTCCGGCCTGCTGCAGCATCGCGAAGTCTCCGGCGCGGCCCTTGCCGAAGCGGAAATCATCGCCGATGATCAGATGCCGCACCGACAGCCCGCGCACCAGAATGTTCTCGATGAACTCGCCGGCGGTATGCGCCGCGAACTTGCGGTTGAAGCGGCAGACATGGACCCGGTCGACGCCGCATTCGGCGAGCAGTTCGAACTTGTCGCGCAGGCTGGCCAGGCGCGCCGGCGCCTGCTCCGGCGCGAAGAGTTCGCGCGGATGCGGTTCGAAGGTGAGCACCGTCGCCGGCAAGGCCAGTTCGCGCGCCTTGGCCGTCAATTCAGCGAGCAGCGCGCGATGACCAAGATGCACGCCATCGAAATTGCCGATGGTCAGCACCGTAGACGTCGTCGCCCGCTCGGGAACACCGCGAAAAACCAGCATGGGAGTTAACGTGAAATAACCCGTTCGGAGCGACTGATGATAGCCGAGCGAAGCGAGCCGACCAGTAGCCTCCCCGCGAGGGGAGGACGGGAGGGGCGGGCCTTCAATTCGCTTTTCGCGTGTTTCATCATCAGGGGTGCCGTGTCACTGCTGCGTGAAAGTGAGGCTGCAGGGAAAGCGGTCGATTATATCAAGCCGGACCGGCCCGGCCCGAAGCGGCAAGGGCCTCGCCGCCAAGGCCCCGGACCGGAATCAATCCAGCCGCGCCAGCTTCGACTTGGCCAGCGGCGGATTCCTCGCGAAATAGCCGCGGATGCCCTTGAGGATGGCCTCGGCCATGCGGTCCTGATAGGCCTCGTCGTTGAGCCGCGCCTCTTCCTCGGGATTGGAGATGAAGGCGGTCTCGATCAGGATCGACGGAATGTCCGGCGCCTTCAGCACCGCGAAACCGGCCTGTTCCACCTGCCCCTTGTGCAGGGTATTGATGCGGCCCAGTTCGCCCAGCACGTGCTTGCCCAGCTTGAGGCTGTCGTTGATCGTCGCGGTCTGCGACAGATCGAGCAGGGTGCGCGCCAGGTAGGGGTCCTTGACGCCGAGGTTCACGCCGCCGACCAGATCGGCGGAGTTTTCCTTGTTGGCCAGCCAGCGCGCGGCCGAACTCGATGCCCCGTTCTCGGACAGGACGAAAACACTGGAACCGCGGGCCGTGGACTTGATGAAGGCATCGGCATGCACCGATACGAACAGGTCCGCCTGCACCCGTCGCGCCTTCTGTACACGTTGGTTCAGCGGAATGAAGTAGTCGCCGTCGCGCGTCAGCACCGAGCGCATGTTGGGCGTGGCGTCGATCTTCGCCTTCAGCCGCCGCGCGACCGACAGCGTGACGTTCTTCTCGTGGCTGCCGCCGCGACCGATCGCGCCCGGGTCTTCGCCGCCGTGGCCGGGATCGAGGACGATCGTGACGAGGCGGGCAATCTCGGGTTTGTCGGAGGGCGGCTCGGCCGGCCTTTCCGCCGGCCGGGTGCGACTGTCGAGCGACGACTCCGCCTTCAGCGGCGTTTCGCCGGATTTTTCCAGCAGCGCCATCAGCGGATCGATCGGCTCGACCGGATAGAGGTCGAGCACCAGCCGGTGGCCGTATTCGCCGACCGGCTGCAGCGAAAACACCTGCGGCTTGACCGCGCCCTTGAGTTCGATCACCAGGCGCACCACGCCCGGCTTGTTGCGGCCGGCGCGGATCAGCTTGATGTAGGGATCGGAGTCGAGAATCTTCGACGGCAGCATCTGCAGCACGGAATTGAACTCGACGCCTTCCAGATCGACCACCAGCCGCTCCGGATCCTTCACCAGCAGATGGGAATACTTGATCGGCTGATCGTGTTCCAGCGTCACCCGCGTGTAGTCGCGGGCAGGCCAGACGCGCACGGCGAGAATGCTGCTGCCCGCCGTGGCGCCGGCGCCGACTCTCGAAACCAGCAGGGTCAGACTGGCCGCAGCGAACTTGAGGACGTCACGCCGGCGAGGCATGTCCGTCCCCTAGGGCTGACAGCTTCGATGCGCGCAATGCGCCCCTCGCCCCCCGCGCCATGCTCGGCGCGCAACTCGATTCGCATATCGGCGGCAGGCAGGTACGGCGCGGCCTTGTCGGGCCATTCGACCAGACAAATTCCGCTTCCTGAAAAATATTCGT
>DAIOGL010000147.1:0-6635 GCA_036745235.1 Sulfuritalea sp. | reverse complement strand
GGCCCGGTACACGTGACCAAGGCGCCGCTGCAGGTCAATCCCGCCCTGATGCGCGGCTTTGACGCATTCAACCGCGGCGATCTCGCCTTGGCGCAAATCGAATACGAGCGGGCACAGAAGGCAGACCCGCGCAACACCGATGTCCTTCATGGCCTGGCGGCGATCGCCGTGCGCCAGGGCCGCAGCGATCAGGCGGAGTTGCTGTATCGACGCATCATCGAAGCCGATCCGCAGGACGCGGTTGCCACGGCCGCCCTGATCAACAGCCGCGGACAGATCGATCCGGGCGCCGCCGAGAGCCGATTGAAATCGCTCGCGGCGGCCCAACCCGAACTCGCGGCGCCCCATTTCGCCCTGGGCAACCTATACGCCCGTCACGGCCGCTGGCCTGACGCGCAGCAGGCCTACTTCCGTGCCTTCAATGCCGAGCCGGACAATCCCGACATCCTCTATAACCTTGCGATCAGCCTCGAGCATCTGCGCCAGAACAAACTCGCGGCGCAGTACTACAGCCAGGCCATCGCCGCCGCACAGAGCCGGCCGGCCGGCTTTGACAAGGCGCTGGCAGCCGCAAGGCTGCAGACCCTGCAACCCTGACGCCGACCCGCGTGCGGGTGGCTACCGTTTCCTTCGCGGGGAAAACACAAGCCCGGGCGCACAACGCCCCGGCGCAGCAGGCGGGTTTATGCACGCCACAGGACTTGCCCTCGCAGGCAGATGCGGGATAATGATGCTCGTATGAATTCACCAACCACCCGCCGCCCGATTGGTCAGATACTCATCACGCAAGGCGTGATCAGCGAGGACCAACTCCGCATTGCACTGCTGGAGCAGATGAAGTCCAACCAGCCAGTAGGCAAGCTGCTGGTTGCGCTCGGTTTCGTTTCCGAGGCCACGCTGCGCGACGCGCTCGGCGAGTCGCTCGGCCACAAGGCGGTCGATCTGGCCAATTCGATCATCGATGCCGATGCCCTGCGCATGGTGCCGCGCGAGCTGGCCAAACGCCACATGCTGCTGGCGCTCAGCTATTCGCAGCCCGAGCAGCGGCTCAAGATCGCCATTGCCGATCCCAATGACATCGTTGCCCTCGACAAGCTGCGCACGCTGATTCATCCGGAGCTGGTGATCGAAACGCTGCTTGCCGGCGAATCCGAAATTGCCCGCGCCATCGATCAGTATTACGGTCACGAACTCTCGATCGACGGCATCCTGCACGAAATCGAAACCGGCGAGATCGACTATCGCAGCCTGTCCGCGTCGCTCGACGAATACAGCCAGCCGGTGGTGCGCCTGGTCGACGCCCTGCTCACCGACGCGGTGAAACATGATGCATCCGACGTCCACTTCGAGCCGGAAGCCAGCTTCCTGCGCATCCGCTATCGCATCGACGGCATCCTGCGTCAGATCCGCGCGCTGCACAAGACCTACTGGCCTGCCATGGCGGTGCGCATCAAGGTGATCAGCGGCATGAACATCGCGGAGACCCGCGCGCCGCAGGACGGCCGCATCTCGCTCAACATCAGCGGCCGCGCCGTCGATTTCCGGGTTGCCGCACAGCCGACCATCCACGGCGAAAACATCGTCCTGCGCATCCTCGACCGGCAGAAGGGCATCGTGCCGCTCGACCGGCTGGGGCTCGACGACCACCAGATGACCTTGATGAAGCTGATGGTGGCGCGTCCGGAGGGAATCATCCTAGTCACCGGCCCGACCGGCAGCGGCAAGACCACCACGCTCTACTCGGTGCTGAGCCACATCAACCAGGAGGGCGTGAACATCATGACCCTCGAAGACCCGGTCGAGTATCCGATGGCGATGATCCGCCAGACCTCGGTGGCGGAATCGGCCAAGCTGGATTTTGCCAATGGCATCCGCTCGATGATGCGCCAGGACCCGGACATCATCCTTGTCGGCGAAATCCGCGACGCGGACACGGCGGAAATGGCCTTTCGCGCGGCTATGACCGGCCACCAGGTGTATTCCACCCTGCACACCAACTCCGCGCTGGGGGCCATCCCGCGCCTGCTCGACATCGGCGTATTGCCGGACATCATGGCCGGCAACATCATCGGCATCATCGCCCAGCGCCTGGTGCGGCGCCTGTGCACCCATTGCCGCAAACCCTATCCCGCGGAGGCCCACGAATGCAAGCTGCTGGGCGTCGTCAGCGGCCAGCCGGCGCCGATCCTGTATCGTGCGGCCGGCTGCGACCACTGTGAGTATCAGGGCTATCGGGGGCGGATCGCGATCATGGAGATGCTGCGCCTGGACAACGATATCGACGACCTCATCAGCCGCCGCGCGACGCAGCGCGAGATTCGCCACATGGCGCGCGACAAGGGATTCCGTCCCTTGTCCGACGACGGCCTGCGACGCGTGCTCGATGGCTCCACCTCGATCGAAGAGGTCGGTCGCGTCATCGACCTGACGGAGCGCATGTAGCCGCTCTGCGGCATCATCGCCCACCTGCACCCAGACATGGCCCTCTATGCCTACAAGGCAATGAACACCCACGGCAGGATGGTGACCGGCCGCCTCGAGGCCATCAACCTGATCGACCTCGAAATGCGCCTGAAGCGCATGGACCTGGACTTCATCAATGGCGACACCTTGAAGCAGGGCGGCCTCACAGGCCGCGCCAGGATCACCCGCCCGGAACTGATCAACTTCTGCTTTCATCTGGAGCAACTCGCACGGGCCGGCGTCTCGCTTATCGAAAGCCTCACCGACTTGCGCGACACCATCGAAAACCCGCGCTTTCGCGAAATCATCGCCGGCATGGTGGAGAGCATCGAGGGGGGGAAAACGCTCTCGCAGGCGCTTGCCGAACATCCGCAGACCTTCGACGGCGTGATGGTCAGCCTGATCAAAGCCGGCGAGGAAACCGGCGCCTTGCCGCAAGTGCTCAACAACCTCCTCGAATCGCTCAAGTGGCAGGACGAACTCGCCGCCCACACCAAGAAGCTGATCATGTACCCGGCCTTTCTCGCCACGGTCGTGGTCGCCATCACGCTGTTCATGATGATCTACCTGGTGCCGAAGATGGCCGGCTTCATCCGCAACATGGGGCAGGAGTTGCCGACGCAGACCAAGATACTGATCGCCACCTCGGAGTTCTTCGTCAATTACTGGTATGTCGTGATCGGCACGCCGGTCATCCTTGCCGCCGTCATCGGCTTTCTGGTCAACACCAACCGCACGGCACACTACTACTTCGACGATGCCAAGCTGCGCCTGCCCTACATTGGCGACATCCTGCGCAAGATCATCCTGTCGCGCTTCGCGTCGGTATTTGCCATGATGTATTCTTCGGGCATCACCATTCTCGACTCGATCAAGGCAACGGAAGACGTGGTCGGCAACCTCATCATCAAGGAGGGCCTGCAAAAGGTCGGCGACCTGATTGCCGAGGGACAGAACGTCACCATCGCCTTCCAGAACGCCGGGATTTTCCCGCCGCTGGTGCTGCGCATGCTGCGGGTCGGCGAGAACACCGGTGCGCTGGATACCGCCCTGACCAATGTCAGCTACTTCTACAATCGCGATGTGCGCGAATCAATCGAGAGGGTGCAGTCGATGATCGAACCGGTCATGACCGTGACCATCGGATTGCTTCTCGGCTGGATCATGATGGCCGTGCTGGGCCCGATCTACGACATCATCACCAAGCTGAAGACCTGATGGCCGCGAAACGGATTCTCCTGCTCGATGGCCCCTTCCTCACGGCCTACCATTGGAGCGCCGGCCGCATCAAGGTCGAGGGCGAGTTCAGTCATGAGCCGGTAGGCCTGGAAGCACTCGCCGCCTATCTCGACAAGAATCGCACCAGCCTCTTCTACCTGCTGGCGGACATTGCCGAAGAGGGCTTCCAGCTCGAAGAGCTTCCCCATGTCCAGGGCGGCGACCGCAGCGCGCTGCTGCAGCGGCGCCTGGTCCAGTATTACTACAACACGCCGCTGTCCACCGCCATCTCGCTGGGTCGCGCCAAGGATGGGCGGCGTGATGAAAAATTGCTGTTCGCCGCTCTTACCCGTATCGAGACATTCACGCCCTGGCTGGACACGCTGCGCGAAGCGGAGGCCATTCTCGTCGGCGTCTATTCTGTGCCGCTGGTACTGGCCGGATGCGCTCCCCAGCTCATGGGTCAAGGTGGCCCGGTGCTGTTCGTCAGCCTGACCCGTGGCGGTGTGCGCCAAAGCTTCTTCGATCAGGGCAAGCTGCATTTCTCCCGCCTGTCGCAGCTCGCCACCCACAGCATGGACGAAATCGGCCGCACCAGCGCCGATGATTCGGCCAAGATATTCCAGTATCTCGTCGCCCAGCGCCAGATTCCGCGCGGCGCCGCCCTGCGCACGATGGTCCTCGCCCACCCCGGACAGATATCGGCATTGCAGGATTTCTGCCGCGACACCGCCGAACTGCAGTTCGAGTTCATCGACCTCGTTGCCACGGCGCGCCAGCAGAAGCTCAAGGATGTCCCCGCCGACAGCAACGCCGACAACCTGTTCATCCACTGCCTGGCGACCAAGACACCGCCGCAACAGTTCGCCCCGGCCAACGAGAGGCGCTTCTACAATCTCTGGCGGATCCGCTCCGCGCTCACCAGCACAGCCTGGGTCATACTCGCCGGTTGCCTGCTGTTTGCCGGCAAGACCACCCTCAATCTCTACGACCTGCGCGACACGACCGAAGCCACCAAGGCCCTCACTGCCAGCGATACCCAGCGCTACAACGCGATCCTCGAGGGCCTGCCCAAGATCAGCATCACGCCTGACAACCTGCGCGCCCTGTCGGGACGGTTCGAGACGCTTCAGCAACGCTCTCCGGCAATGGAGCCAATGCTGATATACCTCAGCCAGGCGCTGAACGAGTACCCGAGAATCGAGCTCACCCAACTTACCTGGAGAATTGTCGATCGTCTCGAGGGCAGCGACAAGGTCCAAAAGAGCGTACAACAGACAGCCGGTGCGGTGACGCCGGCCGCTGCGGCAGCGACAGGCTGGGTCTCCGTCGAGATCCATGCGCAGCTGCCGCTCGGCCTTGTCAGCGACCAGCGCGCCCAGCTCGAACTGATCGACAGCTTTGCCGAGCGACTGCGCGATCCCAAGACGGACGTCAGGGTACTGCGCCGGCCTTTCGACATCGAATCCGACAAACCGCTCAAGAGCACCGGCAAGGACGGCGAGGCGCAACCTGCGGACGTGCCGAAGTTCGCCTTGCGCATTGCCCGCCCATTATGAGAACAACGGTGAGAGTTGCGGTGAGGATCCCATGAAGCTCGATGCCAAGGATCTCAAACGCCTGCGATGGGCCATCGCCTTCCTGGTCATCATGACGCTGGTCGGCGGCGTCTCCGTGTGGACTACGCTGCAGCTGAAAGGGGGCGCCGAAAAGACTCATCGGGAAGCCGCCGCCGCGCGCAAGGACATCCAGACCAAGCTTGCCCGGGCACGCGACGAGGAACAGGAACTGCGCGACAAGATTGTCCGCTTCCAGGCCCTCAAGGACCGCGGCTACATAGGCCCGGAACGGCGTCTGGACTGGGTTGAAGCCATCGCCCGCGTCAAGGCCGCGCGGCGCATCTCCAGACTCGACTTTGACTTCGCGCCGCAACGGCCGGTCGACGCCAGCATACTGCCCGGCGGTGGGACGGCGGGCGGCTTCGACATCATGGCGAGCCAGATGCGGCTGCAGATACAGGTCCTGCACGAAGGCGAATTGCTCGCGTTTCTCTCCGATCTCCGCAATACCGTGCAGGCGCTGCTGCAGGTCCGCTCGTGCACGATCGACCGGATTGCGCCGAGCGGCACCTCGCGTGGCAACAGCGCCCAGCTGAAGGCCGAGTGCGTGCTCGAATGGATTACGCTGAAGGAGGGAAAATGAGACTGTCTAGCCGGATGATGCCGGGCCTGCTCAGCCTGACCCTGCTCGCTCCCGCCTTCGCGGCGGACGCTCCCGAGCTGGGCCGCTTGTTCTTCACGCCGGAAAGGCGCTCTACGCTGGAACGTCAGCGCACGCTCAACGTCCAGGAGGCGCAATCGCTGCAGGGCACCAGCATGAGCCTCGACGGCGTCGTCTATCGATCCAGCGGCAAGGCGACCGTCTGGGTGAACAATCAGGCACAGACCGAGGGCGAAAGCTCGCGCACCGGCGTCACCGCGACGATCTCGCCCGGGACGCCGGGCAGCGCCCTGCTGGCGCCGGGGGAAGAAGCGCCGGCGCGGCTCAAGGTGGGCGAAACCATCAACAGGGCTACCGGCGAACGCAATACAAGGCTGGGCGGCGGCGCAGTGCTGGCACCGACCACTCCGGCCTCCAGGCGCTGACGGGGAATCATGATGAATCGGCGACGACGGTCGCTGGCGCGGAAGCAGCAGGGCTTTCTGCTGATCGCGCTGCTTGCCCTCCTTGCGATGGGCGGCCTCTACTTCTTCATCAGCAATCTCACACCGGAGGCGATTACGACTCTCCGGAAGGCAAAGACCGATGCGGCCTTGGTGCAGGCACGGGAAGCACTTATCGGGTACGCAGTCCGCTATCGCGAGGACCAGATAAACGACGGTCAGCTCGATCGTGTTTATGGCTACCTGCCGCTACCTGACCTGGGCAGCTCCAGGAACAACAATGTTGACCCG
>DAIOGL010000146.1:2380-6678 GCA_036745235.1 Sulfuritalea sp. | reverse complement strand
CAACGGTGTTGTCGAACCTCGACACGCTGCCGGCGTCGATCAACCTCTGGCGCGGCATGCTGGTATGGCTGGGCGGCATGGGCCTGATCGTGCTGGCCGTGGCGATCCTGCCCTTGCTGGGCATCGGCGGCCGGCAGATGTTCAAGGCCGAAACGCCGGGGCCGATGAAGGATTCCCAATTGACGCCGCGCATGACGCAGACCGCCAAGGGACTGTGGGGCGTCTATGCCGTAGTCACCCTGCTGTGCATTCTCAGTCTGCGTTGGGCCGGCATGAGCTGGTTCGACGCGGTAATGCATTCTTTTTCGACCATGGGTCTGGGCGGGTTTTCCAGCCACGACGCAAGCTTCGGCCACTGGAATTCGCCGGTCATCGAAGCGGTCACCATCGTCTTCATGCTGCTCGCCGGGATGAACTTCGCGACGATGTTTCTGGCCCTCCACGGACGTTCGTTTCAGCCGTATCTGCGCGACCCGGAGGCGCGCTGGTTCCTCGCGGTGACGCTCGCCAGCGTGTTCGGCATCGCCATCTATCTCTGGCTGCAGGGGACCTATCCGAACTTCCTGACGGCCTTGCGCCACAGCGCCTTCAACCTCGTGTCGATTGCCACCACCACGGGTTTCGCCAGTGTCGATTTCAATCTGTGGCCTGCCTTCGCGCCCTTGTGGATGCTGTTCCTCAGCAGTTTCGTCACCAGCGCCGGCTCCACCGGCGGCGGCATCAAGATGATCCGCGCCATCATCCTCTACAAGCAGGTGTACCGGGAATTGCTGCGCGCAATGCATCCGAACGTCGTCTGGCCGGTGCGCATCGGCGGCAATCCGGTGCCGCACAATATCCTGTTCGCCGTGCTGGCCTTCAGCTTCATGTACATGACCAGCATCGCCACGCTGACCTTGCTCTTGTCATTCAGCGGCCTCGACATCGTCACCGCCTTTTCGGCCGTCGTCGCCAGCATCAACAATACCGGGCCGGGACTGAACCAGGTCGGCCCGGCGACCACCTATGAAGTGCTGACGGATTTCCAGACCTGGGTCTGCACCTTCGCCATGTTGCTGGGCCGGCTGGAGATCTTTACCCTGCTGGTCGTGCTGACGCCGGCCTTCTGGCGACGCTAGCCTGTCGGGGGCGCGCGGCGCTTGGCGTGCCAGTGGCTTGGCACGCCCGGGATTCCGCTTCGCGGGCAGGCGCTTTGCATGCATGGGCTTTGCATGACGGGGATTTCCCTTCGGGGCCGTCAATTCCGCTTCGCGGGCAGGTGCTCTGCATGCCTGGAATTCCGCTTCGCGGGCAGGCAATGCGATAATTGCATCTTTGTTTCGCCGGACAGCACCTCATGTCACCCTCGACCCGACCCAAGAACGATACCTTTCTGCGCGCGTTGCTGCGCGAGCCCGTCGAGTACACGCCGATCTGGCTGATGCGCCAGGCGGGGCGCTATCTGCCCGAGTACAACGAGACGCGACGCCGCGCCGGCAGTTTTCTCAATCTGTGCAAGAATCCCCAACTCGCCTGCGAAGTCACGCTGCAACCGCTTTCGCGTTTCGAGCTCGACGCCGCGATCCTGTTTTCCGACATTCTGACCGTGCCCGATGCGATGGGTCTCGGCCTCTATTTCGCCGAAGGCGAGGGGCCGAAGTTCGAGCGTCCCCTGCGCGAGGAATGGGCAATTCGCGACCTGACCGCTCCCGATCCCAACGTCCATCTGCGCTATGTGATGGACGCGGTGGTCGAGATTCGCCGCGCGCTGGCCGGCTCCGTGCCGTTGATCGGCTTTTCCGGCAGTCCGTGGACCCTGGCCTGCTACATGGTGGAAGGCGGCTCCGGGTCGGCGACGGACTACCGCACGATCAAGACCATGCTCTACGACCGCCCTGATTTGCTGCACCACATCCTCGAGGTCACGGCCACGGCGGTGACCGACTACCTCAACGCCCAGATCGAATCGGGCGCGCAAGCTGTAATGATTTTCGATTCCTGGGGCGGCGCCTTGTCGCATGCGGCCTATCGCGAGTTCTCGCTGGACTACATGCAGCGCATCATGAGCGGCCTGAAGCGCAGCCACGACGGCGAGCGAATTCCCAGCATCGTGTTCACCAAGGGCGGCGGTCAATGGCTGGAGGCCATCGCCGACATCGGCTGCGATGCCGTGGGCCTCGACTGGACCACCGATCTGGGCGAAGCCAGGCGACGCGTCGGCGCGCGTGTTGCGCTGCAAGGCAATCTGGACCCTATGGCCTTGTTCGCCTCTCCGGACAAGATTGCGGCGGAAGCGCGGTGCGTGCTCGACAGCTTCGGCGTCAACGCCGGCGGCGGAAATAGTGCCGGTGGCCACGTCTTCAATCTCGGACATGGAATCAATCAATTTACGCCACCCGAGAACGTCAAAATTCTGGTTGACACGGTGCACAGCCACAGCCGGCGCGGCTCCGCGCGAGGCTGATTTGGCAACGGCCAACGGGGGTGCGGTTCGGGCCGCATGTGCCCGCGAAAAGGGCCATCCAGCAAGGCTTGCCGACGGTGGGGAAAAATGCCTCCTGCTGTTGACTTATGCACAGAAGTGGGTCACGCACCGAAAGTCCCGCCCTCTCCTTGGGCATATTTGGCGGAAGTTCGCAACGTATTGTTTTTGAACAATATTATGTTGTTCAATTATTGCGCAGAGGTGACAATCGCCTTGCCGGACGGTAACTTAGGTAACTTCCCCGCTGCTTACTCACAAAGTTATCCACAGAATTTGTGGGTAAGCCATTTTGTCTTTTGCAGCAATGGCTTGAGGGCTTATGCCAAGACTTTCTCGAGCATTGCCCGGCAAGCATCTGAGCTGACATGAACATCGTCCGTGTTGCCCTCGATCTGCCTTTGCCGCGACTTTTCGATTATCTCGCGCCCGACTCTAACGAAAGTGATATCGGCCGGCGGGTGACCGTCCCGTTTGGCGCCGGTTCGCGGACCGGGGTGATTGTCGAATTGGCGACTGCCAGCGAGCATCCGGATGCGAAGCTGAAAACGGTCACGGCGATCCTGCGCGACATGCCCGCCTTGCCCGCCGAATGGCTCGCACTATGCGAATTCTGTTCGCGCTATTACCAGACGCCGCTGGGCGAGGTGACCTTCTTCGCCCTGCCGCCGATGCTGCGTCGCGGCAAGTTGCCGCGAATGAAGACTCCGGCGGCCGGGATCGCCGCACAGCCGGCGCCGACTCCGGCCACGCCGGTTCCCGGGCAGGTGCTGCCGAAGCTAATGGCGGCTCAAGCGGCGGCGGTGGCGGCGATTTTCGACACGGCCGGCTTCCACGCCATGTTGCTGCACGGGGTGACCGGCAGCGGCAAGACCGAGGTCTATCTGCGCGCCATCGACGCGGTTCTCGCGCGCGGCGGCCAGGCACTGATGCTGGTGCCCGAGATCGCGCTGACGCCGCAGCTCGAAGGCCGCGTTGCGGCGCGCTTTCCCGGCGCGCACATCGTTTGCGCCAATAGCGGCATGGCCGATGCGGCGCGTGCGCGCGGCTTCATCGAGGCGCTGAGCGGCCGCGCCCAGATCGTCCTCGGCACGCGTCTCGCCGTATTCATGCCCATGCCGCGCTTGCAGCTGATCATCGTCGACGAAGAACATGATGCCTCGTTCAAGCAGCAGGACGGCTTGCGCTATTCGGCGCGCGACGTCGCGGTCTGGCGCGCCCGCCAGCTCGACATCCCGATCGTGCTCGGTTCGGCAACGCCTTCGCTGGAAACCTTCCATCACGCCAGCACCGGGCGCTACCGCATGCTGGAACTGCCCGAGCGTGCCGTGGCCGAAGCCATGCCCGTGGTGCGCATCGTCGACACGCGGCGCGAGAAACTTCAGGAAGGACTCTCCGCGGCCCTGCTCGCCGGACTGCAGCAGCGACTGGAACGCGGCGAGCAGAGCCTGGTGTTCCTCAACCGGCGCGGTTATGCCCCGGTGCTGGCCTGTCCGCCCTGCGGCTGGATCTCGCGCTGCCAGCGCTGCGCCGCCAACCTCGTGCTGCATCTGGCCGACCAGCGCCTGCGCTGCCACCACTGCGGCTTCGAAGCACTCATTCCGCGCGCCTGTCCCGACTGCGGCAACGTCGATCTGCTGCCCTTCGGGCGCGGCACACAACGCCTGGAAACCATGCTCGCCGAACGCTTTCCGGAGGCCCGCGTGCTGCGCATCGACCGCGATTCGGCGAGCACGCCGAAGAAGTGGCAGGCACTGCTGGCGACGATCCACGCCGGCGAAGCCGACATCCTGGTCGGCACGCAAATGCTGGCCAAGGGCCACGACTTTCCGCTGCT
>DAIOGL010000146.1:0-2280 GCA_036745235.1 Sulfuritalea sp. | reverse complement strand
GCCGACGGCGTCGCGCTCTACGACCCGGTGCCGATGCGCATGCAGCGCCTGATGACGCTCGAGCGCGGCCAGTTGCTGGTCGAATCGCTCAGCCGTCCTGCGCTGCAGGCCTTTCTGGCGCAGTGGATGCACAAGCTCTACGCGCTGAAGATGCCCGGCGGCTTGCGCTGGCATCTGGATGTCGATCCGCTCGAATTCTGATCAGCCGGGCGCGGCCACCGATCTGCCCGTGCGGGCCGGTGGTGCAGGGCGACATGACGGGCGCCCGCATTGACGGCGTCGACGAAATTTGCGCGAAAGTGGTATGTACGATGCTATCTCTGCTTGCGCGCCCCGCCGAGGAACCAGAGGTAGCTTGCCGCCTGCACCGCCAGCAGCGCACCAAAGGTGATCTGGTAGGCGGCACGCGGTGCGTGGCCGGCCGCCTGCAAGGCGTCCACCGCGGCGCCGAAGCCCCACTGGATGCCGAAGGCGCCGACGAAGGCCATCAGGTTCAGCGCGGTGTTGACGCGTCCCGCCAGCGCAGGGCTGTAATGGCCCTGCAGCAGCGCGTAGGCGAGATTGCCGACCGAGAAGACCATGCCGAAGATGAACCACAGGGGTCCGCCCGGTGCCGTGCCGAGCACGATCAGCAAGGTCGCGAGCAGCCCCACGCCCATGCCGGTCTTCAGCAGCAGCAGCGGCCCGAATCCGCGCGCGGCCAGCGGAGTCACGCCGAAGGCGATGCCGAGAAAGCCGGTCAGCATGCCGCTGCCCATCAGCAGCAGATGGTGGGCAGCCGCCTCGCGCGGCAGGCCGGAGAAATTCATCAGCCAGGGCACCGCCCACAGTCCCTGCAGGGCGAGAAAGCCGCCGATGATCAGCGTGGTCTGCGGCGCATAGCACCAGAAGGCGCGGCTGGCGAGCACTTCGCCGAGGCCGCCAAGCTGGCTGCGCAGCGGTTCCGGCTTGGCGGTTCCGGGCTTGTCCGGCGTGCTGAAGATACCTGCCGCGGCAGCGACGCCGGCGACGGCCAGCACGACGAATACGGTGCGCCAGCCGAAATGCGGAATCGCCCAGGACAGCGGAGTCGATGCTGTCAGCGCGCCGAGGCCGCCCGCAGCCATGATGGCGGCATTGAGCGAGGCCTGCCGCTCGGTGCCGAACCACTGGCTGAAGGCCTTGAACGACGCCATCAGGCAGGACGACACGCCGAGTCCGATCATCGCCCGCGCCACCGCCAGCCCGGTCATCGAGTTGCCGGCGGCGAACAGCGCGCAGCCGGTGGCGGCGATCAGCAGCAGAAAAGCTTCGACGCGGCGCGGGCCGTAGCGGTCCAGCGCCAGTCCGAGCGGCAGCTGCACGGCGCCGAAGGCGAGCAGGTAGGCGCTGGTCAGCAGGCCCAGGTCGGCGGCCGAGACTGCCAGCTCGCGCGTCAGTTCGGGTGCGATGACGGCATTGACGTTGCGCAGGAAGTAGGAAAAGTAATACCCGGCGGCAAAGGGCAGAAACACGCGCAACCACAAATTCATTCGCTACTCCCGTTATTGCGCAGCCACTCGGCGCGCTGCATGAGTTTATCCGTCCATTGCGGATCGAGTCCGCTGGCATGTGCCAGACGCAGCAGGGCCGCAATCGAAGGCCGCGGCGTGCGGGTCACGCGCCAGAATTCGGCCAGTGTCACGGCCTCCGCGGGGCGCTCGATATGTTCCAGCCGGTCGCCCGCGCCGATCTCTCCCGCTTCGAGCACCCGGTAGTACCAGCCGGCGAGGCCATGCTCGGCAATGAAGGCCGCCACGCCGTCGCAGGTCGTGCGGGTGTCGATCTTCCAGCAGGGCGTGCGCGGTTGCGAAAGCTGAATGCGCGCGCTGCCCACGGCGAATACGTCGCCGATGCAGACATCATTTTCGGTCATGCCGCAAGTCGACATGTTCTCGCCGAGGCCGCCGGGCGCCAGGTGCTGCGCCTCCGGGAATGCCGCCGCCAGCCTCGCGTAGTGCTCGGCCGGATACTGGTGCAGCGCCTTGCCGCCGCCGCCATGCACGCGGCGGTCCGCCTGAGTGTCGCCGGCAAGGCCTTCCGCGGTGAGCCGGCAGCGGCCGCTCACCGGCGCCTTGACGATCGCGCTGCTGCGGCTGTCGCCCGCGAGCCGCGCGACCTGGCCGACGAAGAGCGCGTCCACCGTGATGGGCGGGTTCATGGCCACAACCATGCCGCGCCCCGCACGCCGGAGGAATCGCCGTGCCGGTGTTTGAGCAGTTTCGTCGCCACCCGGTCGGAGAAGACGTGTTCGGCCCACAG
>DAIOGL010000145.1:0-6682 GCA_036745235.1 Sulfuritalea sp. | reverse complement strand
GCTCGGAGAAGCCGAAGGCGAACTTGGTCATCTCGTAGGCTGCCTGCGAGTCCGCCGGTTCCAGTACCGGCAGATGCGCGAAGCGGCCCCAGTAGCGCGAATCCTGTTCGTTTTGCGAAGAGGACAGGCCGACGTCGTCGGCCACGGCGATCACCAGTCCGCCGTAGGCGCCGGTGATGGTCATGGTCATCAGGCAGTCGCTGGCGACGTTCAGCCCGACGTGCTTCATGGCGCAGAAGGCCCGCGCGCCGGTCATCGAGGCGCCCAGCGCGACTTCCATCGAGACCTTCTCATTGACCGACCATTCGGCGTGGAGGTCGGGATAGCGCGCCAGCGACTCGATGATCTCGGTCGAGGGAGTACCGGGGTAGGCGGCGGCGACGCGGACGCCGGATTCCCAGACGGCGCGGGCAACGGCTTCGTTGCCGGACAACAGAAGCCGGCTGGTTGCGGGTGGCGGAGCCAACGGGTTTGACAACTGCGGCATGACGGCGGCCATGGTGCGCTCTCGGGCAAGGGAAAAAATAAACCTGCGCCGGGAGTTCCCAGCCACGCAGGTCGTCATCGATCGGATCCTTGCGAATTATCCGGATTTGAGACCCCTGCGTCCAGTGTGGGCTCTGGGTCCGTGCGGCTTCCGGTGGCGCCGTGGCCCGGCGATAAGTCCTTGCGAGCCCGGCTGCAGAAGCCTTTATGACCTCACCGCATTTCTGATTTATAATCCGACAAAAATAGTCAAGTAATACCCCCGAACCCCAACAGAGAGAACGAAACATGATCAACGTAAATGGACGCGACATCGAGACCGACGCCGAGGGCTACCTTGCTTCGCTGGACGACTGGAGCGAAGACGTGGCGAAGGTGCTCGCCGAGCGCGACCAGCTCGCCCTGGCCGACGAGCATTGGCAGGTGGTGCGCTGGATACGCGACTACTACGCGGAGAACGGCACGGCGCCCAATCTGCGCGTCATGTCGAAGCTGATCGGCGACTCGCTCGGTGAGCAGTTCGGCGACAAGAAATATCTTTTCGACCTGTTCCCCTATGGTCCCGCCAAGCAGGCGGCGCGTTACGCCGGGATGCCCAAACCCACCGGCTGCGTATAAGGCGAACTTCGGCGCCGCAGTGCCGGCGCCGACTGTCGGTCTGGTCCGGCACGACACCTGATTTTCCGGAAGCGGAATTGGCGGCATAATCCGTCCTGCCCGGAACACGAACAAGAACGGGCCCGATCAACGCGGACGGACCGGTTCATGTCGAACCGGCATGGACATGACCAGCGACAGCACTCCGGGCTCACTCGCCCTGACCGACCTGAAACCCGTCGACGCGCAGGCACTGTATCGCCGCTGCGACCCCGCCCTGCTCGATTTCGAAACCTCCGACCAGTTGCCGCCGCTGGAAGAAATCTTCGGCCAGCCGCGCGCGGTGGAAGCCGTGCGCTTCGCAATCGACATCGATCGTGCCGGCTACAACCTTTTCGTGCTCGGCGAGCCGGGCAGCAGCCGCCACGACGACGTGCGCGAACTGCTGGCGGCCAAGGCGGCCACGCTGCCGGCGCCCGACGACTATTGCTACGTCAATAACTTCGCCGATGCGCAATCGCCGCGTGTGCTTTTGCTGCCGCCGGGACGCGGCGCCGAGTTGCGGCGCGATATGCAAAAGCTGATCGAGGAACTGGAACCTGCCATCTCCGCGGCCTTCGACAGCGAGGATTTTCGCACCCATGCCGAGGCCATCCAGAACGAACTCAAGGAACGCGAAGCCGCCGCCCTGAACCAGCTTGGCGACGAATCCCGCAAGCAGGGATTTGCGCTGGTCCGCACGCCGCAAGGCTTCGCCTTTGCACCCCTGCAGGGCGAGGAGCCGATGACTCCGGACGTTTTTGCCGCCCTGGCCGACGAGGAGAAGCAGCGCCTGGGCCACGTCATGGAGGAGTTCGGCGAACGCCTGCAAAAGCTGCTGCATCAATTTCCGCGCTGGCGGCGGGAAATGCAGGGGCGGCTCAAGCAGCTCGGCCGCGACACGATGAGTCTCGCCATCGGCCACCTGATCGATGAACTGAAAGAGCGCTACGTAGGGCTGGAGAACGTGTTGAGCTTTCTCGACGAGGTGCTGGCCGACATCGTCGAGTACGGCGAAGGCCTGCGCGAACAGCACGGCGAGAGCGAGGGCTTCGAGCTGACCGGAGACGGCCTGTCGGTGCAGCGCTACCAGGCCAATCTGCTCGTCGATCACGGCGACAGCAAAGCGGCCCCGATCATCAGCGAAGACAACCCGACCTTTCCGAATCTGGTCGGCCGGGTCGATCACATCGCCCACATGGGCACGCTGGTGACCAATTTCACCCTGATCAAGGCCGGCGCCCTGCATCGCGCCAACGGCGGCTTCCTGATGCTCGATGCGGACAAGCTGCTGCGCCAGCCCTTCGCCTACGAGGCGCTCAAGCGCACCCTCAAGGCCGGCGAGATCCGCATCGAGTCGCTCGAGCGGACCCTGGGCTTCGCCAGCGGCCTGCCGCTGGTGCCCGCGCCGATCAAGCTGTCGTGCAAGGTCGTGCTGTTCGGCGAGCCGCTCCTCTACTACCTGCTGAAGGAATACGATCCGGAATTCAGCGAACTGTTTCGCGTCGCAGCCGATTTCGAAACCGACGTCGAACGCAGCGACGACAACACGCGGAGCTATGCCCGCAGAATTGCCGACCTGTGTCGGCGTGACGGCTTGCGCCCCTTCGAACGCGACGCTGTGGCGCGCGTCATCGAACAGTCGGCGCGCTTCGTCGGCGATGCGCAACGCCTGTCGACCAACACGCAGCACATCGTCAATCTGCTGCACGAGGCGGAGCATTGCGCCGTCCGCGCCGGTCGTGCCTCGGTCGGCGCCGGTGATGTCGAAGCGGCATTGGCGATCCAGGTCCGGCGCCACGACCGGATGCGCGAGCGGTACCAGCAGGCAATTCTCGAGAACACCCTGCTGATCACCTCCAGCGGCGGCCATGTCGGCCAGATCAACGGCCTCGCCGTGATCGATCTCGGCGACTTCCGCTTTGCCCATCCGGTGCGCATCACCGCCACCGTGAGAGTGGGCGAGGGCGACGTCATCGACATCGAGCGCGAAACCGAAATGGGCGGCCCGATCCATTCCAAGGGCGTGATGATTCTCTCGTCATTCCTCGCCACGCGCTATTCCAGCCAGGTGCCGCTGTCGCTCTCGGCGAGCCTGGTGTTCGAGCAGTCCTACGGCCCGGTCGAGGGCGACAGCGCCTCCCTGGCCGAACTTTGCGCCCTCCTTTCGGCATTGTCGGGGGCGCCGATCGACCAGTCCCTGGCCATTACCGGTTCGGTCAACCAGTTCGGCATGGTGCAGGCCATCGGCGGGGTCAATGAAAAGATCGAAGGCTTCTTCGACATCTGCCGCCTGCGCGGCCTCACCGGAAAGCAGGGCGTGCTGATTCCCGAGGCCAACCTGAAGAACCTGATGCTGCGCCAGGATGTGGTGGCTGCCTGTGCGGAAGGAAAGTTCCGCATCCATGCGGTTGCCACCGTCGAGCAGGCCATCGAGCTCCTCACCGGCATTGCGGCCGGCGAACCCGATGACGACGGCGTGGTGCCGGAGGGCAGCATCAACTATCTGGTCGCGACGCGAATGATGGAAATGTCGCAAGTGCGCCAGGCCTTCGCCGGCGGCGGCAAGCGCCGGCGCCGGGAAAAGGCCGAGTCCGGCCGCAACCACGGCTGACCGGCCGGTCAAGCGTTCATCGTCAGCACCGCGGCGCCCTGGAATGCGCCGCGACGCAGTTGCGCCAGCGCCTCGTTGGCTTGCGCCAGCGGGAAGCGGACCACCTCGGTGCGCACCGGCACCCGCGGCGCGAGTTCGAGGAATTCGAGGCCGTCGCGCCGGGTCAGGTTGGCGACCGAACGGATGCTGCGTTCGCCCCAGAGGATGTCGTAAGGGAAGGCCGGAATGTCGCTCATGTGGATGCCGGCACAGACGACGCAGCCGCCCTTTTCCAGATGACGCAATGCCGCCGGCACCAGCGGTCCGGCCGGGGCGAAGATCAGCGCGGCATCGAGCAATGCCGGCGGGGTCTGGTCGGCGCTGCCGGCCCAGGCGGCACCGAGGCGACGGGCAAACTCCTGGCTGGCGACATCAGCGGGGCGGGTGAAGGCGTGGAACTCGCGCCCCTGGTATTTCAGCACCTGGGCGACGATGTGGGCGGCGGCGCCGAAGCCGTAGATGCCGACCCGTTTCGACTCGCCGGCCAGGCGCAGAGCGCGGTAGCCGATCAGGCCGGCGCACAGCAGCGGCGCCAGCGGCGCGGCATCACCGAAATCCGGCAGCGGGAAGCAGTAGCGCCCATCGGCCACCGTGTATTCGGCATAGCCGCCCTGAATCTGGTAGCCGGTGAAGCGCGCCGCGTCGCAGAGGTTCTCGCGGCCGCTGGTGCAGAAGCGGCATTCGCCGCAGGTCCAGCCGAGCCATGGCACGCCTACGCGTTGGCCAACGGCGAAACCTGCGACACCTTGGCCGATGGCCGCGACCCGGCCGACGATCTCGTGGCCGGGAATCACGGGCAGCACGGGATGCGGCAGCTCGCCGTCGATCAGATGCAGATCCGTGCGGCAAACCCCGCAGGCTTCCACTTCGATCAGCAGCGTGCCGCTCCCCGGTTGCGGCACCGGCAGATCGACCATGCGCAGCGGCGTTCCGGGCCGGTCGAGGAGCATGGCGCGCATTCGCGTTCTCATGTCCTGCCGTTCATGGCATCAGTCCATCGGCCGGGCCCGGCCATGGCTGCTAGCAAGCGGTGACAATCTGGATGTGATTGCGATTGAGGTCGATGAACGGGGCGCTGAGAACCTTTCGGCCCGTCTCTCCCGCTTCGAAGACCTCTACGTCCATCACGACGACAAACTCCTTCGACTCGAGCATGAAGTCCGTCACGCGCGCCCCTGGCAGGACATCGATGTAGCCGACGATGCGGTAGGACCCCGTCAGAATCGTCACTTTGGTCTTGTTCTCATGCGTGGTCACGAACTTTCTCCTCTCATTCAAGCAGGTTTCAATACGGTCCGAGTTCCGCCGCTGGCATCGCAGATCCCCTCGTCGCAGCCGGAAATCCAGTTCATTGGTGATGATACAGCGATGACACAGGCGTGTGGCTCAGTCCTCCGTTGTTCCTGTCAGGGGCACGAAGACCACGGGCAGAACGCATGTCTCCTCGATGGCGCCGCTCGCCTGCTTGCGGACCGCCATCAACTCCTGCCCGGCATGATAGGCGCCTACCGGCATGACGAGGATGCCTCCGGGCTTGAGTTGCTCGATCAGCGCCGGGGGAATCCGCCCCGCGGCGGCAGTCACCAGAATCGCGTCGTAGGGTGCATGCTGCGGCCAACCCAGGCAGCCGTTGCCGGCGCGGACTTCGACATTGTCATAGCCCAGGCGCAGCAGCCGCTCGCTGGCCGTCGCGGCAAGCGCTTCGACGATCTCCATCGAGTAGACCTGTTTTACCAGCCTGGACAGAACGGCGGCCTGATAGCCGGAGCCGGTACCGATCTCCAGCACCACGGCGTCCGGCCGCGGCCGGATCAGGTCGGTCATCAAGGCCACGATGTAGGGCTGCGAGATGGTTTGTCCATGGCCGATCGGCAACGGGTGATTGGCATATGCACCAAACTGGAGTTCAAGCGGCACGAACTCATGGCGCGGTACCTCGCGCAAGGCCGCCATCACCCGGTCGTCGAGTACAGGCCGGCCGGTGAGGTGGCGGGTTGCCCGTACTTCCTCGCGGATCTCATCCAGCAGGCAGTCGAGCTCCCCGGCGTTGTCGGCATTCATGCGGCGTCAGTCAGGGGGACGTCGAGACATGCCGGGTGGCCGGCGGCATGGCGCAAATATCGGCCACATTTCCTGCGGTCATTTCCGTTTCGGACCCGCCGGCCTTGTGCAAAACTGAACGTGGAAAAGGAACGAATCGACATCGAAGTCGGTCACTCGTCCGCTCAGCGGGCGAACTCCCCGGGAGACACATAATGAGCCCTTCATTCTCTTTAAAGGAACTTCGCGGCGCGATACGCGCCTGGCGGCGCTACGGGTTCTTCTCGCTCAATGAGCGCGAAGCGGAGATCATCGACGCCGTGTATGCCCGCCTCTCGTCGCGGCCGCTCAGGAAATTGTCGGAAGCCCGATAGGCGGGTCCCTCCGCAAACCGTTCAACGCCTGGCGCCGTCATCCGGCGCCGAGCTTCTTTTGCAGATAGGCCACCACGTCATTGAGCGTGATCAGCTTCGCGTAGTCGGCTTCGGGGATCTCCACCTTGAGCTTCTCGTGGAGTCCGAGCAGGAAATTCAGCCAGTCCATCGAGTCCAGGTCCACCTGGCTGCGCAGCGTGCGGTCGTCACGCAACTCGTCGACCTCGACCTCGGGCGCGATCGAGAGGAGGGTGGCCAGCGCCACGGCGCGGATTTCGGCATCGGTCATTTTTCCAGTTCCTCAGGTCTTTGCAGAAGTTCGTTGAGCTCGATCAGGAACAGCGCGCCGCGATGGCCATCCGAAATGCGGTGGTCGGCCGAAAGGCTGGCGGTGACGACCGGGAGCACCTTGAGCCCGCCGTTCTCCGCCCACGGCCTCTCGGCGACGCGGCCGAAGCCCACCAGCGCCACCTGGGGCGGCGTGATGACGCCG
>DAIOGL010000144.1:0-6786 GCA_036745235.1 Sulfuritalea sp. | reverse complement strand
ATCTCGGCATCGCCGAGGAGACGGTCTGCCGCATTCTGGCTCGCTTCCAGAATGCGGGCTTGATCGCCATAGAGCGGCGCCATGTTTCGCTGGTCGATCTTCGGCAGTTGGAAACTTTGGCCCGGATGAAGCCTGCCGCCTGACGCGTGCCGAATATTTCCCGGCGCTTCTTCCGCGGGTGCGGACCGACTTGATCAGGCTTCCTGCGCTGCCACCCAGACACAAAGGTTGACCTGCGTCAGGGTTTTGGATCTCACTCCTCCCATTGTCTCTATTAAGATAACAATATCCTGTTATCGGTATGGAGTTGAGATCTGTTGAGAAGGTGGCTTTGATCTATATCAACAGCTGCTAATGCTTTAAATGTGATACTTTCCGCAGTTTTATGCTGCACCGCGACAAGCGCGGTTTGGTGATTAGTTTCTTTTTTTAATTGTGAGGTGAATCCATCATGCAATCGCAAGCGACTTACAACTACAAAGTCGTGCGCCAGTTCGCTGTGATGACCGTAATCTGGGGCATCGTCGGCATGCTGGTCGGCGTCATCATCGCCGCCCAACTGATCTGGCCGGAACTGAACGTGGTTGAATGGCTGAGCTACGGGCGTTTGCGTCCGCTGCATACCAATGCCGTAATTTTTGCGTTTGGCGGCTGCGCGCTTTTTGCCACATCCTACTTTGCGGTGCAGCGTACCAGTCACGCGCCGCTGTTCGCGCCGGGGCTGGCGGCATTCACCTTCTGGGGCTGGCAACTGATCATCGTGCTCGCCGCGCTCTCCCTGCCGCTCGGTTTCACCTCCGGCAAGGAGTACGCAGAACTCGAGTGGCCTATCGACATCCTGATCACGCTGGTCTGGGTGTCCTATGCCGTGGTGTTCTTCGGCACGATCGCCAAGCGAACGGTCTCGCACATCTACGTGGCGAACTGGTTCTTCGGCGGCTTCATCCTGACGGTCGCCGTGCTGCACCTGGTCAATAGCGCTGAAATTCCGGTGTTCGCCTCCGGCATCCTGACGCCCAAGTCCTACTCGGCCTATGCCGGCGTGCAGGATGCCATGGTGCAATGGTGGTACGGCCACAACGCGGTGGGCTTCTTCCTCACCGCCGGCTTCCTCGGCATGATGTACTACTTCGTGCCCAAGCAGGCCGGTCGCCCCATCTACTCCTATCGCCTCTCGGTGGTGCACTTCTGGGCGCTGATCTTCACCTACATGTGGGCGGGTCCTCATCACCTGCATTACACCGCGCTGCCTGACTGGACCCAGTCGGTCGGCATGATCTTCTCGCTGATCCTGTTGGCGCCTTCGTGGGGCGGCATGATCAACGGCATCATGACCTTGTCGGGCGCCTGGCACAAGTTGCGCGACGATCCGATCCTGAAATTCATGATCACCTCGCTGTCCTTCTACGGCATGTCCACCTTCGAAGGCCCGATGATGTCCATCAAGACGGTGAACGCGCTGTCGCACTACACGGACTGGACGGTCGGCCACGTGCACTCCGGCGCGCTGGGCTGGGTGGCGATGATTTCGATCGGCTCGATCTACTACCTGCTGCCGCGCCTGTTCGGCAAGCCCGAAATGCATTCGAAGAAGCTGATCGAGGCGCACTTCTGGATCGCCACCATCGGCGTGGTGCTCTACATTGCCTCGATGTGGATTGCCGGCGTGATGCAGGGTCTGATGTGGCGCGCCACCAACCCCGACGGCACGCTGACTTATTCCTTCGTCGAATCCGTCAAGGCAACCTACCCGTTCTGGACCATACGCCTGCTCGGTGGCCTGCTGTTCCTCTCCGGCATGCTCATCATGGCCTACAACATGTTCCTGACCATGGCTGGTGGCAAGGCTGTCGATAACGCGCCGGTGCTCGCACCGGCAGCGGCCCACTAAGCCCGATTGCACAGAATAAGGAGCTATACATCATGTTGACGCATGACAAAATTGAACGGAACGTGGGGCTGCTGATTGTCCTGACCGTGCTCACGGTCAGTGTCGGCGGCTTGCTGGAAATCGTCCCGCTGTTCTTCCAGAAGTCGACCACTACGCCAGTGAATGAACTGGTCAAGCCCTACGATCCGCTGCGCCTGGCGGGACGCGACATCTACATTCGCGAAGGCTGCTACAACTGCCACTCGCAGATGATCCGGCCGTTCCGCGCCGAAACAGAGCGCTACGGCCATTATTCGGTGGCCGGCGAGTTCGTCTATGACCATCCGTTCCAGTGGGGTTCCAAGCGTACCGGCCCCGATCTGGCGCGTGTTGGCGGCCGCTATTCGGACCAATGGCATCGCACTCACCTGCTCAATCCGCGTGACGTGGTGCCGGAGTCGAACATGCCTGCCTACTACTGGCTGAATCGTCCGCTCAAGGACGATGCAATCGAAGCCAAGATGAAGGCGCTGCGCGCGGTTGGCGTGCCCTATGCCGATGCCGAAATCGCGGGAGCGAAGAAGGCCATCGAGGGCGCCACGGAACTCGACGCATTGATCGCTTACCTCCAGGGCATGGGCACCGCGCTCAAGCAAACGAGGTAATCGAGTGGACATCAACGACCTGCGGTCCATCTTCACGGTGCTGGCGTTCATCGCCTTCATCGGCATCGTGTGGTGGGCATATTCGGACCGGCGCAAGCAGACGTACGACGAGGCGGCCATGCTGCCCCTCGACGGAGACAGTCCCCTTGTGCCGCCGGCGCCGCAGGTTTCGGAGAATCAGGAAAGGAAATCATCATGAGTGATTTTGTCAGCGGCTTCTGGAATATCTATGTAGTGGGCATTGTGCTCGTCAGCATCCTCGGCTGCGGCGTCTTTCTCTGGATGCAGAGTTCGGCGGTGCATGTGGAGGGAGAAACTACCGGGCACGTCTGGGACGAGGATCTGCAGGAGTTCAGCAACCCCCTGCCGAGCTGGTGGCGCTGGTTGTTCTACATCACGATCGTCTTCTCGCTGTTCTATCTGGCGATGTATCCGGGTCTGGGCACCTACAAGGGCCAGTTCAACTGGTCTTCCACCGGTCAGTATGACGGCGAGATGAAGAAGGCCGACGAGCAGTACGGGCCGATCTTCAAGAAGTTCCAGAGCCAGGACATCATGGCCGTTGCGGCCAACAGCGAGGCGAAGGAAATGGGCCAGCGCCTGTTCCTGACCTACTGTTCGCAGTGCCATGGATCGGACGCCAAAGGAGCTCGTGGCTTCCCCAATCTGACTGATAGCGACTGGCTGTTCGGCGGCGCGCCGGATCAGATCAAGGAATCCATCACCAAGGGTCGCGACGCCATGATGCCGGCCAAGGGTGTCAAGCCCGACCTGAACGGCGACCAGATCAAGGATCTCGCGAATTATGTCCGTTCGCTGTCCGGCCTTGCTGCCGATTCCATTCGTGTGCAGCGCGGCAAGGAACTGTTCGGCCCCGCTTGTTCGGCCTGTCACGGCCCCGACGGCAAGGGCACGCTCGGACTGGCGCCGAACCTGACCGACAAGACCTGGCTCTACGGCAGTTCCGAGGACACCATTGTCGAGACGATCACCAAAGGCCGCACCAACCGCATGCCGGCCTTCGGCGAGTTTCTCGGCGATGCCAAGGTGCACTTGCTGACCGCCTACGTCTATGGGCTCGGCGGCGGCGTCAAGGAAGCGCCGGCGGCGGCGCCCGCTGCAGCGGCACCCGCAGAAAAGAAGTAAACTACCTTCGAGTCCCCGGCACCGCAGGCGGTGCCGGGGAATTCTTGGTCGGGTACATCAGAATATCGTAATACGATAATCATGGCATCAGCATCTTCCAGCCAGACTGCGGAGCGCAAGCCCAACTTCGTCGAAGAGAGTCTTTACGAAGTTCATCGGAAGGTGCACCCGCGCGCCGTCAGCGGAACTTTCGCCACCTGGCGCTGGACTCTGGTCTGGTTCACCCAGATGGTTTACTACGGTCTGTGCTGGTTGCCATGGAACGGGCGGCAGGCGGTGCTGTTCGACCTGGTCGAGCGGAAGTTCTACATCTTCGGCATGATCTTCTGGCCGCAGGACGTGATCTTTCTCGCCATCCTTTTGATCATCTCGGCCTATTCGCTGTTCCTCTTCACGGCAGTTGGCGGGCGGCTCTGGTGCGGCTATGCCTGTCCGCAGACGGTCTATACGGAAATATTCACCTGGATCGAGCAGAAGATCGAGGGCGAGCGCAACGCGCGCATCAAGCTCGATGCTGCGCCGATGAGTGGGCGCAAGTTCTGGCTGCGTTCCGCAAAGTACGGTTCCTGGGCTCTACTGGCGTTCTGGACGGGATTCACCTTTGTCGGCTATTTCACGCCGATCAAGACCCTGTGGGGCTCGGTATGGAGTTTTTCTCTGGGGCCGTGGGAAACTTTCTGGATGTTTTTTTACGGCACATTTACCTACCTGTTTGCGGGCCACATGCGCGAACAGGTCTGCAAGCACATGTGTCCCTATGCGCGCTTTCAGGGCGTCATGTTCGATCCCGATACGCTGACCATCACCTACGATACCGAGCGCGGCGAGCCGCGCGGTGCGCGGAAGAAGGGGGTTGATCCAAAAGTGATCGCGAAGGGCGATTGCGTCGACTGCGGCATCTGCGTGCAGGTCTGCCCGACCGGCATCGACATCCGCGACGGCCTGCAGTACGAGTGCATCGGGTGCGCCGCATGCATCGATGCCTGCGATCAGGTCATGGAGAAAATGGATTACCCGAAGGGCCTGATCCGCTACTCCACCGAACATGCGATAGAGAAGCACTGGGGCTGGAAGGAAATCCTTGGCCATATAGTGCGGCCGCGGGTGGTCATCTACTCGACGATTCTTGCCACGATCTGCGCTGCCTTTGTCTGGGGTATTGCCACCAAGGCGACTCTGCGCGTGGATGTGATTCGCGACCGCGCAACGCTGGCGCGCGAGGTCGAGGGCGGACTGATCGAAAACGTGTATCGACTGCACGTGCTCAACGTTTCCGAAGCTCCGCATCGCTACGCTGTCAGCGTTTCCGGTCTGCCCGGAATTGATATGGTCGGGGATCGCATCATTGAAGTTCCTCCAGCAGGGAACAAGTCCTTCACGGTCCAGGTTCGCGTGCCGCCGGAATCGGGCAAGAAGGGCTCGAATCAGATCTTCTTCGACGTGAAGTCCCTCGCCGACGAAAAGGTGGCGGTGCACGAGAAGGCCAGCTTCCTGCAACCATGAAGGAAAACAAGATGCATGCCGCCGCCCGTCCCTGGTACCGCGAACCCTGGCCGTGGATTCTGGCGGCGGGACCGTCGATTGTCGTCATCGCTGCGTTCTACACGGCATGGCTGGCCGTGAAGAGCAACGACGGCCTGGTTACCGACGACTATTACCGGAAAGGACTTTCCGCGAATCAGACGATTGCGCGCAGCGAACAGGCGATCAAAATGGGCCTGGTTGCGGGCGTGCGGGTTGCCGAAGGGACACTGTCGGTGCGCCTGCGAGCGAGCGACATTCGCTTCGTGGCGCCGCCGACGCTGGTGGTGACCATTTCGCATCCCACTCGAGCGGGTCTGGACCAGTCCCGCGTGCTGGTGCGCAATGGCGAAACCTATTCTGGCGAAGTACGCTTGCCCGCCGCCGGGCACTGGCTGGTATTGCTTGAAGACGAGCGCAAGACCTGGCGCCTGATGGGCAACGTGGTTCTGCCCGCGAACGGAGAGACCCTGATCGGCAGTCCGGCAGCGCCTGACGCTGCTCCCCGGCCCGCCGACATCCGCAATTGAATCGAAGCAACTTCAGGAGGGATCATCGTGGAAGCCTGGAAACTCTTGATTGGCAGTGACATCGGCCTTCTCAGCCTATTCACGATCGTCTTCATCATTGTCATGGCGTTTTTCATGGTAGGGTTCTACAAAAAGAAAGTTGAAGGGGACGCCCGCAACGCAAAGTAGGCGTTTCCTTCCACCCCACCGAGGAGAGAGAAATGCTGAGGATCATATGGGTGCTGTGGCCTTCGTTCTTGGTCGCAGGAATCGCCGAAGGCCTCTTCTTCACCGTGATCGATCCGCAGGAGCTGTACCTCCTGGGCGAGCCGGTGCATGTTTCGCGGACCGCGACCTACTCGATAGGTTTCCTTGGATTCTGGGCCATTTGCGCTGCATCGAGTCTGCTGACATGCTTCCTGCAACGAAGCGCGGCAGAGGTTAACAAGGGCGTGGGCTCCGAGGCATCCCAGGAGCAGGCTTGCGGGAAATAGCCGGTCCGCAATGCGGGCCGGAGGCGGTTTCTATTTCGTTCTGGCGGCACCTACCCCGATTGGGGGTGGCGCAAGATTGACGATCCGGCTGAACAGATCACGGCATTCGTGATCGGTGTCGGCGTCGAAGCGCGGGTCACCGTTTTCACTGAAGGCGGCGCCGATCTCGCGCCAGTCTTCTGCGGTGAGATACTTCCTGGCCAAGGGGAACACTGTGCTTTCCTCGAGCGCCATGTGTTTCAAGGTCTCCTCGCCGAACTTTTCGACGGCGGCAGAAAACCTCTCCAGTCCGTCAGGCATTCCGGCTTCGTAATGCCCCAGCGCAAGCTCCAGATCGCGAGTGTGCCGGGCACCGTCCGTGTGTTGCCGTTCGAGTTCCGCGACTACCGTATCGGCCTCCCGGGTACGCTGGCGCAGTTTGGCAAAGAGGTAGGCATTCTCCTTGGGGCGGTGCATCTTTTCAGGAAACTCGTCGAGATAGAACATCATCGCCCAAAGCAGCCTGAAATTCGGCGCGGCATGCCGTTGGCGCATGTCGCGAACAAGATAGCGCAGCCCGTGTATGACAGCGGCCAGAGAGC
>DAIOGL010000143.1:0-6817 GCA_036745235.1 Sulfuritalea sp. | reverse complement strand
CACTGCAACATGTTGGTGTCGCAATAGAGTTTCTTCAGCCAGGCGAGCGCAATCCAGATCCAGAAAAGCAAGGCGAAGGCGACGAATGGCAGGTGCTTGTCGATGATCTGCCGGGGCGTAATCTTGCGTGCCGCCTTCAACACCGGTGCGGTGACGATCACGAACAGCTTGTACATGGTGTTGGTGTGGCGGCGGCTCCCGGCAAGCAAGGCCAGCAACCCCTGTCCGAGCAGAAACAGCATGGCGACCTCGGCCAGCGCGCGCAGCACGCCGAGGATGAGGAGTTCAGGGTGGCTCATGGTATGTTTCGGTCTCCGTTATTTTGCTTGGTCTATCTCATGAATTACGATCACTGGCGGCATTATGCCCGCGGCTGGGTGTTTCACTTCTTCGGTCGCGAGGATCAAGCCTTTGAAGCCTATCTGACCGCGTTTCGCATCAACCCGCAGGATGTTCAATCCGCGCGCCACCTCGCCGCGATTGCGGCGAAGCGAAAGAACTACGACGCGGCGATCAAGTGGTTCGAGGCGGCGCTGGCGCTGACCCCGGACGACGGCGCCAACTGGTACAACCTCGGCTACGTCTGCGAACATGCGGGCAAACCGAAGGAGGCGATTGCCGCCTTCACGGAGGCGGTGCGGTTGGTGCCGGCGCAGGACATGGCGTGGTACGGCATGGGGTTGGCTTATGCGCGCCTGGGCCAGCACGACGAAGCGGTGAAGGCCCTGGAAAAGGTGGTCGAGCTGCAGCCGATGAGCGGCGAGGGCTTCTACCAGCTGGGCATGGCCTACCATCACGCCAACCGCCCCGACGACGTCGCACGCATTCTCAAGCGCCTGGTCACCTTCGAGCCCAAACGGGCAAGGAAATTGGCCCACGATGCAGAGCGCGCCGACCTGATGAAATTCATTCCCGAACTTCCCTTCTGACTTGCGATGTAAACCCGCCGGCCTCGTCCCGCAATGGGATACCGTCTCCGCTTCCAGCGGAGACATTAAGGTCGGCGCTGGCGGCACGGCAGTTCGCGTCCGGGCCGGCTGCACTCCTATCCGGATATGCCGTCCTCCGCGCACAGCTCTCGAGGCATATCCCGCAAGGGGATACCGTCTCACCCTCCGGTCGAGGCATAAAAAAACCGGCCCATGGTTACCCAGGGGCCGGTCGAATGAGGGTGTGGGTATGCTCCCTAGCCCTCCTCCTCCTCCATAAGACTAATCAGACGCCCCTGGTGTCGATGTCGCCTTCCAGATTCGGATAGCGGACGTGGTCGACCAGATCCTGGATTTCCTTGTTCGGTGCCGGGGAAATCAGGCTGCCGATGATGATGCCAAGGAAGCCGGCAGGGATGCCGAAGGTGCCGGCCGCGATCGGGTTGATATCCCACCACAGCGGGGCATTGACACCGAAGAACGGATAGGTCAGATACATGTAGTAGCCGCAAACTCCCAGACCCAGAGCCATGCCCAGCACCGCGCCGAGGTAGTTGGCGCGTTTCCAGAACACCCCGCAGACCAGCGCCGGGAAGAAGCCCGAGGCTGCCAGCGAGAAGGCTGCACCGACCAGGAACAGGATGTTGCCCGGCTTCAGGCTGGTGACGTAGGCAGCAATCAATGCCACGATCAGCAGCAGGCCCTTGGATACCGCCAGACGGCGGACCGTCGAAGCGTTCGGGTCGATCATCTTGTAGTACAGGTCGTGCGACATGGCGTTGGCGATGGTCAGCAGCAGGCCGTCAGCAGTTGAAAGCGCTGCTGCCAGACCGCCGGCCGCCACCAGGCCCGAGATCACGTAGGGCAAACCCGCAATTTCGGGGGTCGCCAGCACGATCAGGTCGCCGCCGATGACGATTTCCGCCAACTGCACGATGCCGTCGCCGTTGATGTCGGAAATGTTCATCAGCGTCTTGTCGACCGAGGCCCAGTTGCTGACCCAGGCAGGCAGGGCAGCAAAGCTTGTGCCCACCACGTTGCTGTACACCTCGTACTTGACCAGAATGGCCAGGGCCGGTGCCGTGAAGTACAGCAGGAAGATGAAGAACAGGCCCCAGAACACCGACTGGCGAGCTTCCTTGACCGATGGCGTGGTGTAGTAGCGCATCAGGATGTGCGGCAGGGCGGCGGTTCCGATCATCAGACACGCGATCAGGGCGAGGAAGTTCTTCTTCGCCTTGCTGCGGTTCTTCTCGATCTCTTCCGGCGTCTTGCCAGCGACGGCAAAGGCTTCGGCATGATGCTTGAGCGGCGCGGAGCGGGCACCAACGGCTTTCTCAGCGGTCCAGGCCGTCTTGGCTGCAGCCGCATCGATCGGGAAGGCCTTGAGGGCCTTCTCTGCCGCGTCAATCGCCTTGGGGTCCGCTGCAGGTTCAGCCGTCTTGAGGGCATTCACCTTCTCGACCAGCTTGGCCTTTTCCGCCGCGAGGAAAGCCGGGCCTTCCTTCTCCAGACCTGCCAGTTTGGCGGTCGCTGCCGCCGCACGGTCACGGAATATGGCACGCACCGACTCTTCCTTGGCGCCCTTGGGCGAGGCCTTGTCGTTGAACTCGTTCTCCAGCGCGGTGATCTTCGGCAGGGAGTTCGTGTAGGCAACGATCTGCGGAATCGGGATGCCGGTATGCTTCACCGACAGCCACACCACCGGAATCATGTAGGCAATGATCAGGATGATGTACTGGGCCACCTGGGTCCAGGTCACCGCCTTCATGCCGCCGAGGAAGGAACACACCAGAATGCCGGCGAGGCCCACGAACACGCCGACCTGAAACTCGAGGCCGGTGAAGCGCGCAGTGATGATGCCGACGCCGTAGATCTGCGCGATCACGTAGGTGAAGGAACAGACGATGGCGGCAATCACGCCGATCAGCCGCGGCAGGTGGCCGCCGAAGCGGGCGCCGAGGAAGTCCGGAATCGTGAACTGACCGAACTTGCGCAGGTAGGGCGCGAGCAGGATCGCCACCAGACAGTAGCCGCCGGTCCAGCCCAGCACGAAAGCCAGTCCGTCATAGCCGGACAGGTACAGGGTACCGGCCATGCCGATGAAGCTGGCGGCTGACATCCAGTCGGCGCCGGTCGCCATGCCGTTGAACAGCGCAGGCACGCGCCGGCCGGCGACGTAGTACTCGCCGACGTCCGCCGTCTTCGACATGAAGCCGATGCCGGCATACAGGCCGATGGTGGCGAAGAGGAACAGGTAGCCGAGAATCTTGTTCGGCACGCCCATCTGTTCGAGGATGCCGACGATGATGACGAAGGCAATGAAGCCGCCGGTGTAGAAGGTGTAGTAGCGCTTCAGATTTGCGTAAAACTGCGATTGGGTGACTGATTGGCCGGCCATTATTCTTCCTCCCCTTCATGGACGCCGTATTCGTGGTCCAGGTTGTTCATGTAGTGGGCGTAATACCAGATGATCGCGACGTAAATGATCAATGAGCCCTGAGCCGACATGTAGAAGCCCAACGGACCCAGAAAATGGATGTCGTTGAGTTCTCGGGCGAACCAGCCCATGACGAACGTGGCAACAAACCAGACGACAAGCAGTATCGTGCTTATCTTCAGGTTGATGCCCCAGTATTGCTTATGCTTCTCAGTGAGTTGCATCTAGCACTCCTCCTTTTTTTGGCTTTGCGGCGAACCGGAACAGTTCGCCGTTCCTGAGACGCACCCCGGGATTCCCCTTGTGTCGTGCGCCTACCGTATCCCCGGAGCAGTACGAACGTCATAGATCAACGCCAAATGCCCCAAGATGCCGCCATTGTTGTCCGGCAATCCTGACGGGAAGCTTACAGATCGGCTTACAGACCGATCGGGAAGCTTCCCGAGACCGGGCTGGCCTTGGCCGGAGGAATGCCTGCGGCCTCCCAGTGACGGGGAAAACTGACCCGGAACAGGCTGCCGCGGCCGTTGCTCCCGGGCAGCAAATCTATCCTGGCCTGATGCAGGTCGGCGATCTCGGCGGCGATGGGCAGACCCAGCCCGCTGCCTTCGGCATCGGTGCCGAGTACCCGGTAGAAGCGCTCAAATATATGTGCGTGCTCCTCGAAGGGAATGCCAATGCCGTCGTCTTCCACCTCCAGCACGGCCAGGCGGCCGGCGCGGGTGCGCACCGTGACATGGCCGCCTTGCGGGGTGTACTTGATTGCGTTGTCCACCAGGTTGTTGAGCAATTCACGCAGCAGCAAGGGCACGCCGTTTATCAACAGGCTGCGGCCGCTCTCCTCGAAGCCGAGGTCGATCTTCTTGGCCATGGCGCGCACCACCCATTCCTCGGTCACGCTGCGCACCAGCGCGTCGAGATCCAGCGGCACCACGCTGTGCAGCTTTTCGTGGCTGGCTTCGGCGCGGGCCAGCATCAGCAGCTGGTTGATCAGGTGCGACGCACGGTCGGTGCTCTCGGCGATCAACTCCAGCGCATGCCGCATCCGCGCCGGATCGGATTCGGAGAGCGCAATTTCGGTCTGCGTCTTGAGTCCGGTCAGCGGCGTGCGCATCTGGTGGGCCGCCTGGGCGATGAAACGCTGCTGCGCCTGCAGGTTCTCCTCAAGCCTTCCCATCATCTGGTTGAAGGCGAAAACCAGCGGGCGCACTTCGTCCGGTACCCGCCTTACCGGTATCGGCGACAGATCCGAGGGACGGCGGCGGTGAATGCGTTCCTGCAACAGGCGCAGCGGCGCAATGCCGCGCATCAGCCCCATATAGACCAGAATCACTGCCAGCGGAATAATGGCGAATTGCGGCAGCAGCACGCCGGAAATGATGCTGGCGGACAGCGCCTCGCGCTTGTGCAGGGTTTCGGCCACCTGCACCACGGCAGGCGGCAACCCGGTCCGGACCGGAATAAAGGCGTAGGCGATTCGCACGTTGTCGGCTTCGATGCGTTCGTCGCGGAACAACACCTGGCCGGCTTCCGGCTCTGCCGGCAGCGTTGGCCAGGGAATTTCGCGGTCGCCCTGAATCAGGGTGCTGGTGGGGCCAATTACCTGATAGTAGAGCGTGTCGATATCATCCGCCCGCAGCAGCGTGCGAGTAGGTGCCGGGAGGTTGACGGTGACCCGGCCGCCTTCGATCTTGACCAGGCGCACGATGGCCCTGACGCTGTCGGCCAGGGCCTGATCGTAGGGCTGGTTGGCGATATAGGCAGCAACGTGATTGGTGGCGGCAATCGAAATAGGCCACAGCAGCAGCAGCGGCGCCAGCATCCAGTCGAGGATCTCGCCGAACAGCGAATTCGGGTACTCGTAATTTACGAAGGGGTTGTTGCCCTTGCGGCCAGCCGCTGCGGATGCGGCCGATTTGGCTCCCCCTTGCGGGCCTGCGCTTTGCGGCCCGAGGTCAGGCTTTGCCATCGGGAGGATCTGCCGGCTTCTCCAGGCAATACCCGAGACCGCGCACCGTCGTGATGCGGGCTCCGCCGGGCTCGAGCTTCTTGCGCAGACGATGGATATAGACCTCGATGGCGTTGTTGCTGACCTCTTCGCCCCAGCTGCACAATTGGTCGACAAGTTGTTCTTTCGCCACCAGGCGCCCGGCACGCAGCAGCAGGATTTCGAGCAGCGCCAGTTCGCGCGCCGACAGCTCGACGATCTCGCCGTTGAGACGGGCAATGCGCTCGGATTGATCGTAGGACAAGGCACCCACCTCGATCCTCGTCGGATTGCCGGTACCACGGCGAGTGAGTGCACGCACCCGGGCAAACAGTTCCGGCAGAGCGAAAGGCTTGGTCAGATAATCATCGGCACCGGCGTCGAGGCCGCGCACGCGGTCTTCGATGCCGTCCTGTGCGGTCAGCACCAGCACTGGCATGGTCAGCTTGCGCGCGCGGAGCCTCTTGAGCACGTCGATCCCCGACATGCGCGGCAGCCCGAGATCGAGAAGGAGGAGGTCGTACTGCTGGGAAAGCAGGGCCGTATCGGCATCGGCACCATTGTTGACGTGATCGACCGCATAACCGGATTTGCGCAGGGCTGCGATTAGCCCTTGGGAAATAATGCGATCGTCTTCTGCAAGCAGTACTCTCATGGCGGCGTCGTGGCTACCGGCGGTTGGGCAATTTCTTCAAACCCGCCCAGCATGCCACGAATCACCCCTGTGGCAAGCGGGCAACGACACCTGCCCAGAATTCGTCCGCCTTTTTCCTGCCGCCCATGCCCTGAACGACGTCGCGGCATTTCTCGAGCCTGGCCCGAAGATCTTCCGGAGTCTTGCATTTCTCGATCAGAGCCGTCAAATCGTCCGCCCCAGGGCCCAGAATCGTCACCAAGGCACGGCAGGCGAAGCGCGAGGCCGACACCAGGGATACCTCGACCGGCGCGGCCGCAGGAGCCGCGGCTGGCACAGCTGCCGGCACCGCCGCCGGGGCCGCTGCTGCTGCGCCGGCGGGCTCCACGGGGGCGGGTTGCCCGGCGCCAACGATCTCGATATAGCCGTCCGCCAACAGGCTGTTGAGAATGCCTTCGCTGGTCGGGTGGGCGTTCTTCGCCAACAACTCGCGACGCGTGGTCTTGTCGTCCACCATGATGAGCATGGTTCGCTCGCGCAGCCCGAGTCTGTTGGCGCGGGTCGCGATCTCGGCACGCCCCTTTTCCGTCTTGCGATAGATGCCTTCGGTGCCCATGGATACCCCCTTGGTAATACCTATTATGGAGAAATGATAACGTGTCCCGTATCCGATCGGGTATTAGTTTTATAAATGAAATATCTCGCCGCTACGGAACGGGACCTTTGTGCGCCGCCGCAAGCCGGGCCTGCATCCAGGCCATATTCCCGCGCTGAAAAAACAAAAACCCGGCCATGAAGGCCGGGTTTTCGGGGCGATGATTTCCAGT
>DAIOGL010000142.1:0-6903 GCA_036745235.1 Sulfuritalea sp. | reverse complement strand
TTAAAGAACTTCCGCCGACCTTCTCTTCCTTCGGCGACTCCGCAATCAGCAGAGAGGGGCGCATTATACGGACCGAAATCCGTCGGTCAATACCTTTGACCGATTTTTTTTGCAGAGCAGCAGATGTTGCCGAAAAATCCTTTTCAGGTCAGGGTCACGCGGGCAAATTTTCGCTTGCCCACCTGCAGCACAAGACACTCTCCGACACTCAGCGCCGTGTTGCGATCACCGACTTTCTCGCCGTTGATGCGCACGCCGCCGCCGTCGATCATGCGCAGTGCGTCCGAGGTGCTGGGCGTCAGTCCCGCAGCCTTGAGGACCTGCGCGAGCGATCCCGCTGCAACACTCATCTCGGGCATGTCCTCGGGCAGAACGCCGCGCTGGAAGCGCGCCTCAAACTCCGCCAGGGCAGCCTCAGCGTCCCTCGGCGAATGAAAGCGGGCGACGATCTCCTGCCCCAGCAGCACCTTGATGTCGCGCGGGTTGCGTCCTTCCGCCACCTCGCGCTTGAAGCGGGCGATCTCTTCATTGCCGCGAAACGACAGCAGTTCGTAGTAGCGCCACATCAATTCGTCCGACACCGACATCAGCTTGCCGAAGATCTCGGTCGGCGACTCGGCAATCCCGATGTAATTGCCAAGGGATTTGGACATCTTGTTGATGCCATCCAATCCCTCGAGCAGGGGCATCATCAGGACACACTGCGGCGGCTGGCCGTAGTGCTTCTGCAACTCGCGCCCGACGAGAAGATTGAACTTCTGGTCGGTGCCGCCCAGTTCGACATCCGCCTTCATGGCGACGGAGTCGTACCCTTGGCACAGCGGATAGAGAAATTCATGGATGGCAATGGGCTGGCCGCCACTGTAGCGCTTGGAAAAGTCGTCGCGTTCAAGCATGCGCGCCACCGTATGGCGCGCAGCAAGCTTGATCATGCCTGCCGCGCCCAAAGGCTCGAACCACGTCGAGTTGAAGCAGACCTCTGTTTTCTGCGGGTCGAGTATCTTGAACACCTGCTCGCGGTAGGTGTCGGCATTCTCCAATATCTGCTCGCGGGACAGCGGCGGGCGCGTCGTATTCTTGCCGCTTGGATCGCCAATCATTCCGGTGAAGTCGCCGATCAGGAACATCACGTGATGACCGAGGTCCTGGAAGTGCCTCAGCTTGTTGATCAGCACGGTATGCCCGAGGTGGAGATCCGGCGCTGTCGGATCGAAGCCCGCCTTGACGCGCAGAGGCCGGCCGGACTTCAATTTTTCGACGAGTTCGGACTCGATCAGCAATTCGTCGGCGCCGCGCTTGATCAGTGCCAGTTGAGAGTCGATATCGACCATTGCGATTAACCCGGTTTGACGGAGGGGGGATTTTTGCTACACTCACCCGACTTTTCAGGCGGCCCACCCATCCAATTGCACAAAAACAAGAGCGGGATTTTAGCGCAACTCCTTGACTACCGATTCGAACGGCCCAGGCATTTCTGGGCGGGCGTCGGAGTAGTCGGTGTTTCGTTTTTCAGCATGGTTGCGGCCTTCGGCACCGTGACCGACTCCCGTCCGGACGTCACGCCTCGCCAGCAGGTGGTCGAGCAGTTGGCTCTCCCCCCCCTAAGCGCGACTGCAGACAGCGACCAGAGCTTCCTGCGCGAAGAACGTGTTCAGCGCGGCGACACCGTGATGGATCTGTTGCAACGTGTCGGCGTCGATGACGCGGCAGCCGTCGGCTTTATGAAAGGCAATTCGGCTGCCCAAACCTTGTTCCGCCAGCTGAGCCCAGGCAAGAACCTGACGGTACGGACGGGACCCCAGGGCGAACTGCAGACTCTGGTTTTCCCGTTGAATGGCGGCAAGGATCAGGCTCTGGTGATCGAGCGGCGCGGCGATCGGTTTCTCGCCTCGGAGCAGGTCCTGCCGATGGAAACCCAAGTGGTCATGAAGACCGCGGAGATTCGCTATTCCCTGTTCGGCGCATCCGATGCCGCGGGAGTTCCCGACGCGGTCGCGACCCAACTGGCGGACATCTTCGGCGGGGACATCGATTTCCACCGCGATCTGCGCAAGGGTGACCGCTTTGCCGTCATCTACGAGTCCGTGAACTATCTGGGTCGGGCCGTACGCAGCGGGCGCATTCTCGCGGCCGAGTTCATCAACAACGGCAAGACCTACCGTGCTGCATGGTTCGCCGATCCCGCCGGCGGTGAAAACAGCAGCGGCTATTACACTGCCGACGGCAAAAACATCCGCAAGGCCTTCCTGCGCTCGCCGCTTGAATTCTCGCGCATCACCTCAGGGTTCACCATGGCGCGCTTCCATCCCGTCTTGCAGAAATGGCGTGCCCACAAGGGCATTGACTATGGAGCGCCTACAGGTACCCGCGTCAAGGCGACCGGCAACGGCGTAGTTGAGTTTGTGGGGCTTCAAGGCGGCTACGGCAAGGTCATCGTCTTGCGCCACCAGGGTCGCTACACCACGCTCTACGGACACCTATCCGGCTTCGCGCCGGGCCTGCGCAAAGGCAATCGGGTAAGCCAGGGTGATGTGATCGGCTTCGTCGGCGCCACAGGACTGGCCAGCGGCCCGCACCTGCATTACGAGTTTCGCGTCAATGACGTGCATCAGAATCCACTGGCGATGGCCTTGCCCAGCGCACCGCCGCTGATGCCCGAGCAGCTTGGCCAGTTCCGGACACGAACTGGGCCCTATCTCGCTCGTCTTGATCTGATCCGCGAATTCAATCTCGCCCAGGCTGACTGACATGGCATCGGCTGGGTCGCTGGTCGTTGGACTGATGTCCGGGACCAGCCTCGACGGCGTCGATGCCGTTTTGGTCGACTTCTCGGAGGGCCGTCCGCACACCCTTGCGACATTCTGGTTGCCCTACTCGGCCGCCATTCGTCAGCAGGGTCTGCAACTGCAGACGGCCCAACACGACGAAATCCGCCGGGCGGCACTGCTTGCCAACGAACTGGCGCACTGCTATGCAGAAGCCGTGCGTCAGTTGCTCGCCAAGGCCAACACGGATGCGGCCCAGGTCGCGGCCGTCGGATGCCACGGACAGACCATCCGCCACCAACCCGCAGCCGGCTACAGCGTGCAACTCAACAATCCGGCGCTGCTGGCCGAGCTTGCCGGGATGCCCGTTGTAGCAGATTTCCGCAGCCGCGACATTGCGGCAGGGGGTCAGGGGGCGCCGCTGGTGCCGGCCTTCCATGCCGCAGCGTTCGGCGGCTCCGGGCAACACCGGGTCATTCTCAACATCGGCGGTATTGCCAACTTGACTGACCTGAAGCCAGGCAAACCGGTGCGGGGATTCGACTGTGGACCCGGCAATCTGCTGCTGGATGCCTGGATTGAGCGCCACAAGGGCCTGCGCTACGATGAATCTGGCAACTGGGCGCGCCAAGGACAGGCGCGTCCAGAACTGCTGCACAGTTTGCTTGCCGATACCTTCTTCGCCACAAGCCCACCCAAGAGTTGCGGCCGCGACGAATTCAACCTGCCGTGGCTCGATGGCCATCTCACAGGCGATGAACGGCCAGAGGATGTGCAGGCAACGCTGCTCGAACTCACTGCGCTATCGGCGACCCAAGCTATCGCCCGCTGGTGCGGCAAGCCTGACGGGGTTTTCGTTTGTGGCGGGGGCGCACGCAATCAGGCTCTGATGACCGGTCTGCAGCGCCACTTGCCGGATTGCCGTGTCGCCAGCACCGACTCTCTGGGCCAGCCAGGTGACTGGGTGGAAGCGGTGGCTTTTGCCTGGCTTGCGTGGCGCACCCTGCATGGCGAACCGGGAAACCTTGCAGAAGTTACGGGTGCCAGAGGCCCTCGAATCCTGGGCGCAATCTATCCGGCCTGAGGTCTGCCCGACTCACGACGGATATCGCTCCGCAGGCGTTCCAGACGAGAAAAAGGCGCGGAGCCATGACGCCGCGCCTTTCGCGTGAAAAAAGTGAATCAGGCCGAGAAGGACGATCCGCAGCCGCACGTGGACTGGGCATTCGGATTCTTGATCACGAACTGGGAACCCTCCAGCCCTTCGGAGTAATCGATTTCGGCGCCGACCAGGTACTGATAGCTCATCGGATCGATCAGCAGCGATACGCCGTTCTTTTCCATCACAGTGTCGTCTTCGTTGGTCACTTCATCGAAAGTGAAGCCATATTGAAAACCGGAGCATCCACCGCCGGTCACAAACACTCGCAGTTTCAATTCGGGGTTGCCTTCCTCGGCAATGAGTTCCTTGACCTTGCTCGCTGCATTGTCAGTGAAATTGAGCGGTGCCGGCATTTCGGTGGGTGCGTTCATGGTGTTCTCCTGTGGGGTATTCCGCAATGGAACATTAAATTGGGTCGTAAATTATGGTTTCAATAGCGTCGAAGGTCAATTGCTGGCCGCCAGCTTCAATTCGACCGCCTTCGCCGGCAAGCCCTGATGCACGAGACGGCCCTGAACTACCGCCCCAAGATGAATCTCGATCGTACTGTACTCGACATCACCAGTGACCCTCGCACGGTTCTGAAGTTCAAGAAAATCGCTGGAATGCACCGCCCCGATGACGGTACCGTTGATGACCAGATGGGAAACCGAGATTTCACCCTCGATCCGCGCATGCTCACTGATCACCAATGTTGCCGGCTGTCCCTCGGCGCCGCTGACATTACCCTTGATTTCTCCATCGACACGCAGGCCCCCGCTAAAGATCACGTCTCCCGTCAGGGAAGTGCCGGCACCGATCAGGCTGTCGATGCGCCCTTGCGGTTTGCTGGTTTTCTTGCCAAACATCATTCAAGCTCCTCGTTCGTATTTTGGACTCGTTCCATGCCGCTCAAAGAGCCACGCTCTGACTTGCCTTGACCGCTCCATCCTGGATCAAACGTACCTCGACACGCTGGATTCGCGCCTCCGCGGCAAGCTTGAACGTCCCTTCCAGACGGCGAAAATAACGGAAGCGGACTTGATACTGGCTGGCCGCGGGATCTCCGGCGGCCGGAAACTGCATCATAGCAGTGTCCTTGCCTCGCTGCACGGTGGCAACCAGCTGGATCATCCCGTTGAATTCCTTCTCTTTCTTCTCGCCGGTTTGTGCCACCAGAAGACGATAGCGATATTCGCCGGCGCCGACGGGAAGTATCTGCAGACGACTGATCGCCAACCCGGAATTGCCGACCTGCTCCCCCGCCAGGCTTTCAAACGTGGCCAAATCCGATTTGAGACGTGTGTTTTCCTCTTCCAGCGTCCTGAGCTGAGCAGTCAATCGCTCCTGCGCGGTACTCTCGATCCGCAGGCGGCTTTCGCTCGCATTGGCCACCTTGCGCGCCGCTTCCAGGTCTGTCTGCAGTTGCGCCATGCGCTCCCGCATTCCTGCAATTTCGTGCTCGCTCGCGCCCTGGTGAAATCCAGCGAATCGCTGTCCGGCATCGTAGATCCAGCCAGCCAGGGCCAGCGACGCGCCGGAAAGAACGACGACAGCCAGCGCCCGCCAATACCAAGGCAGATGCGTCCGCACCAGGACACGTGGCGCGGAGATGCCGAAGCGGCTGCGCAGCCGCCTCAGGTTCAGGGCAAGACGGGAACTAGCGAAAGACCCGAACATTCGTCCACACCAAACATGATGTTCATGTTCTGCACTGCCTGCCCCGCAGCCCCCTTAACGAGGTTGTCGATCACCGATAGCACCACCAGCGTATCTCCGCCCTGCGGCCTGTGCACAGCAATCCGGCAAGCATTCGCCGCGCGCACCGAGCGCGTTTCGGGATGCGATTTCGGCGGCAGCACGTCGACGAAGGGCTCGGCGGAGTAGCGCCGCTCGAATAACGCCTGAAAGTCCTCTTCGCGCGTGATACGGGCGTACAAGGTCGCATGGATGCCGCGAATCATTGGCGTGAGATGCGGCACAAAGGTCAGGCCCACCTGATTCACCGGCTTGTCGGCGGCGCGCGCCAATCCCTGCCGGATTTCAGGCAGGTGGCGATGGCCCGGTACCCCGTAGGCCTTGAAATTGTCCGAGGCCTCGGAAAACAGGGTGCCGATTTCTGCCTTCCGACCGGCCCCGGACACGCCTGACTTCGCATCTGCGATCAGATGATCAAGGTCGATGCAGCCTGCCTCCACCAGCGGCAGGAAGCCCAGTTGCGTAGCCGTGGGGTAGCAACCAGGATTTGCCACCAGTCTCGCACCGCGGATCTGTTCGCGATTCACCTCGGGAAGGCCGTACACCGCCTCGGCCACCAGTTCAGGGCTGGCGTGGTTCATGCCATACCACTTCTCCCAGAGCGCCACGTCCCGGATGCGGAAGTCCGCCGCCAGATCGATGACTTTCACTCCCGCCTGGAGGAGGCTCGGGGTCTGCTGCATGGCTATGCCGTTCGGAGTGGCGAAAAACACCACGTCGCAATCATGCAGCGGCGCATCTTTCGGATCACTGAACTTCAGGTTCACCGAGCCGCGGAGACTCGGGAACATATCGGCAACCGCCGTTCCGGCCTCGCCCCGCGAGGTTATGACGGCGAGTTCGGCCCCGGGATGCCGAGCCAGCAGGCGCAGCAGTTCCACCCCCGTATAGCCCGTGCCTCCAACGATACCCGCCTTGATCATGCCAAGCTCCTTGCTGCGAATGGTTGATGGTAACCCGTAATCAGATACGAACTAAAATCCGGCGCCAATGAACGCTCGCCGGCTCTATCGGCGTCAAGCGCAGCGGCCGTAACTAAAAAGCCGCCCGAAGGCGGCTTTTTGCGCAACAGCGATAATGCCGCTGAAGCCTAGCGCTTCGAGAACTGCTTGCGCCGACGCGCCTTGCGGAAGCCGACCTTCTTGCGCTCGACCTCGCGCGCATCGCGGGTGACGAAACCGGCACTCGACAGGGCGGGCTTCAGGGTTGCATCGTATTCGATCAGGGCGCGGGTGATGC
>DAIOGL010000141.1:5053-6966 GCA_036745235.1 Sulfuritalea sp. | reverse complement strand
GGCGACTGGGATCGTGTCATTGCTGCGATCCTTGGCGCCGACCTGGTTGTCAGCACTTGAAGCAATACCCGGCAGCACCCACAAAACCCTGATGGAGGAGACAATCATGAGAAGCACACTAATGAATGGCGGCCGGTCGCTCTGGCTTGCCTTGACGTTCCTGTTCGGTTTTATCGGCGCGGCCTTCGCTGGCGAGCCCTTGGTCGACGCGGCTTGGGTCAAAGCCAATCTGTCAAAGCCCGGTGTCGTGCTGATCGACGTCCGTTCGGCATCCGATTATTTGCGAGGCCACATTCCGGGCGCCGTTAATACGGATGTCGACAAGTCGGGCTGGGTGGAGGAGCGGGCCGGAGTGCCTCACGAGTTTCCGGAAAAGCTCGACAAGCTCGCCGCCTATATCGGCAGCATCGGCATAGACAACACTACACACGTGGTGGTGTTGTCGGCGGCCAACCACTACAACGACATGTACTGGCCGACACGGGTCTACTGGACGTTCAAGGTGCTGGGCCACGACAACGTGTCGATCCTCAATGGCGGCATGTCGGAATGGACCAAGAACAAGGCCAATCCGCTCGAAACCGGCGCAGCCAAGGTTGCCACGGCGAAGACCTTTACCGTTCACCTGAACAAGGAGACGCTGGCTACGGTGAATGACATCAAGGCGGCGCTGGAGAAGAAGACCGTGTTGGTAGATTCCCGTCCCGAAGACCAGTTCGCCGGCATTAACCGTCATCCCAAAGCCACTGAAAGCGGTACTTTGCCGGGCGCCAGGAACTTGCCGATCAGCTGGGCCCTTGAAAACGGTGGTGGCGTGTTTCGTCCCAAGAGCGAGCTTGAAAAACTGTTCAAGGTGGCCAACGTACCCACCAGCGGCGACCAGATCAACTTCTGCAATACGGGTCTGTATGCCACCATTGGTTGGTTCGTAGCAAGTGAGCTGATGGGCAACAAGAAGGCCAAGATGTACGATGGCTCCATGACCGAATGGACCATCACCAAGGCCGGCCCGGTCGAGCACAAGATCAGCCTGAAATAAGCTCTGGTGCATGTCCGCATTCTCCTCGCCGGTCTGGCGGTGGCGTGTAATTGCGCCACCGCCCAGACCGGCGGCGAGCACGAACGGCGACTGGCGGCGGAACTCGTCGTCATGGCGGGCGACGTCCGCCGGTTGGCCCTTGGCGACGGCGGACCGCTCGAACGAAGCGGCCTCGAAATGCGGCTGGCAGGCGCTCTCGCTTCGCTGACCCTTTCGTTGCGGCGGGCGCAGGACGACCCCGCTCCCGTGGCCGTTTTGCGCACTAATCACAAACAGCGCGACTGGCGCACGCTTGCAGCGCAACTCGAAACCCTCAAGAAACGCCACCCCTTCAACGCGCGCAGGCTGCTTGGTGCGGCGTCAACAAGGGAAGCGCTGGCGCTCGGCGCCGCGATTCACAGATCGACCTGCGCAGCCTGTCACGACAAGCCTTCGGGCGAAGACACCCTTCTGCCGGCGAAAGATCTCTCCGCGCAATTGAAGAGCATGTCGCGCGAGGAATTCGCCGCGCGCCTCTGGCTCGGCGTGCGAGGCGACCAGAGTACGGCCTTGGCCAATCCGTTCAGCGATGCGGAACTCGCGGCGCTGATCGCCTGGTACGGCAAGACTCGCTAGGAAATTGCAGAAGCGCCGAGAAGTTTGACCGGCGCGCGCTTCGCCGTGTAGAATGTTTCGATATTATTGGAAATATAAAAGCGAAACTCATGGAAACCATCCGGGCCGTCGATAAGCTGGCTGCGCTTGCACAGGAAACTCGCCTGCGCATCTTCCGCCTGCTGGTCGAACAGGGCCCGGCAGGCTTGAAGGCCGGAGCGATTTCCGAATCGCTGGCGATTCCGCCCGCCACCCTGTCCTTCCACGTCGCGCATCTGGC